>JAQBZV010000002.1 GCA_027728145.1 Actinomycetota bacterium
ACCCTTCTCCGTAATCACGTGCACGATCACGGGGGCGCTGCGGTCTTTGGCCTGCTGGAGCACCCGTTCCACGTCCTCGATGTTGTGACCATCGACCGGGCCCAGGTATTTCATGTCCAGGTTGGAGTACAGGGCCTCATTGTTGGCGAACCGGGTCAAGAACCCACGAGCACCTCCTCGAATACCGCGATACAGCGCCTTACCCGGCATGCCGAACAGGGAGAGAAAGCGTTCTGTGCCGGACTTGAAGGCTCTATAGGAGCTTCGAGAGCGAACACCGGAGAGGAACCTCGCCATCCCACCGATCGTCGGAGCGTAGGAGCGACCGTTGTCATTGACCACGATGATGAGGTTGCGCTCGTTGTCGTGAGAGATGTTGTTGAGCGCCTCCCAGGTCATTCCTCCGGTCAGCGAACCGTCGCCGACAATGGCCACCACGAAGCGATCGTCCTGGTTTTGCATCTGGAACGCGCGAGAGATTCCTTCTGCCCAACTGAGGGAACTTGAAGCGTGAGAGCTTTCGACGATGTCATGCTCTGATTCGCTGCGCTGCGGGTATCCAGCCAAGCCACCCTTGTGACGAAGGGCAGAAAAATCTTTTCGCCCGGTCAGGATTTTGTGCACATAGGACTGGTGTCCGGTGTCCCAGATGAAAGGGTCACGGGGCGAGTCGAAAACGCGGTGCAAAGCGATGGTCAGCTCGACAACGCCAAGGTTTGGACCCAGGTGTCCTCCTGTGCGCGACACCTCCTCGATGAGGAAAGCCCTGATCTCTTCGGCGAGCTCGAGAAGCTGTTTTCCCGAGAGCTCCTTGAGGTCTGCGGGTGAGTTGATCGCGTCGAGAAGTGCCATATCTACACTCTATGAGGTGTTCTCTGATGACACACACCAGAAACCTGGGACCTCGCTTAGAGCAGTGACCTCAGCACATACTGGAGGATTCCACCATTGCGGTAGTAGTCCGCTTCCGCCGGGGTGTCGATGCGCACTGGCGCATCAAAAGTCACCGTGTCTTTCCCGGGAGCGGAGTGCTCACTCGGCTCCGCGACCACGCGCACCGACGAGGGAGTGACTCCATTGTTGAGTTCGGTAATGCCCTCAACACTAAAAATCTCAGTCCCGTCGAGACCTAGGGAGTGGGCGGTTTGCCCCGCGGGGAATTGGAGTGGCACAACTCCCATGCCGATCAGGTTGGACCGGTGGATGCGCTCAAAGCTCTCGGCAATGACGACTCGAACACCGAGAAGGTTCGTACCCTTAGCAGCCCAGTCCCTGGAGGAACCAGAGCCATACTCTTTGCCCGCAAGGACCACCAGTGGCACGCCGGCAGCACGGTAGCTTTCTGCCGCGTCATAGATGAACGCTTGGTCGCCGGACTTCGTCGTGAAGTCACGGGTAAAGCCACCCTCAACGCCGTCAAGAAGGAGATTCTTCAATCGAATGTTCGCGAAGGTGCCACGAATCATCACTTCGTGATTCCCGCGCCGGGAGCCATAGGAATTGAAATCCAGACGGTCAATACCGTGCTCGCTCAAATAACGACCAGCGGGAGACTCAGCTTTGATGGACCCGGCAGGACTGATGTGGTCAGTGGTGACCGAGTCACCAAGCAGAGCCAGAACCCTGGCGCCTGTAATGTCGGTGACCGCGGAGGGCTCCAGGGTCATCCCATCAAAATATGGGGGTTTTCTGACGTAGGTTGAGGAGGAATCCCATTCGAAGGTGTCTCCTGTCGGAGTGGGCAGTGACTGCCAGCGCTCATCGCCGTCGAACACGGTTTTGTATTGGGTGAGGAACATCTGGGTGTCAATCGACGAATCGATAGTCGCCTGCACCTCGGCGGCCTCTGGCCAAATGTCGGCGAGAAACACGTCGGTGCCAGCAGAGTCTTGACCCAGCGGCTGGGTGTCGAAGTCGAAGTCCATCGTTCCCGCGAGTGCATAAGCGATAACCAGCGGAGGGCTCGCAAGATAGTTCATTTTGACGTCGGGGTTAATCCGACCCTCAAAGTTTCGGTTTCCCGACAGCACTGCCGTCACCGCGAGGTCGTGGTCGTTAACAGCCTGGGAGATCTCTTCGTCCAGCGGTCCGGAGTTTCCGATACAGGTGGTGCACCCGTAACCGACAAGGTAGAAACCGAGTGACTCCAGGTCGTCCATCAACCCGGCCTTTTCGTAGTAGTCGGTCACAACTTTGGAGCCGGGAGCCAGCGTGGTCTTGACCCAGGGTTTTGACTTCAGCCCCTTCATCGCGGCATTACGAGCCAGCAGGCCGGCAGCCAACATCACCGAGGGGTTGGAGGTGTTGGTGCACGAGGTAATGGCGGCAATCGTCACCGCGCCATTGGCGATGTCGAAGCTTTCTGAGCCGCGCGTGACAGAAACCTCGGACCGAGCGGTCTGGTCAGAGAGGAAGCCCTCCAGGTCTTTGTGGAACTGCTCTCTCGCGTGGTCGAGCTCAATGCGATCCTGAGGTCGACGGGGGCCCGCAATGCTGGGCACGACGGTAGAAAGATCCAGTTCCATGTATTCGGAGTAGCGGGGCTCAACACTGGGCTCGTGCCAGAGTCCTTGGGCCTTCGAATAGGCCTCCACCAAAGCGATTTGATGGGCTGAGCGTCCGGTCAGCTCGAGGTAGTCCAGGGTGACCTGGTCGATGGGGAACATTGCCGCGGTTGAGCCAAACTCAGGGCTCATATTTCCAATCGTGGCGCGGTTCGCGAGGGGCACCTGGGTGACACCCGCGCCATAAAACTCGACGAACTTGCCCACGACCCCGTGCTCTCGGAGCATCTGGGTGATGGTGAGCACAACATCTGTTGCCGTGACCCCGGCTGGGATTGCACCACTGAGCTTGAACCCCACGACCCGAGGAATGAGCATGGAAACGGGCTGCCCCAACATGGCCGCCTCGGCTTCAATACCGCCCACACCCCAGCCCAGCACTCCGAGACCGTTCACCATCGTGGTGTGGGAGTCCGTGCCTACACAGCTGTCGGGGAAGGCTTGAGTCACGCCGTCAATGTCCTTGGTATAGGTGACTTGCGCCAGATTCTCAATGTTCACCTGGTGCACAATGCCGGTCCCAGGGGGCACCACCTTGAAATTGTTGAAGGCGGATTGGCCCCAACGCAGGAACTGGTATCGCTCACCATTGCGCTCGTATTCGATATCAACGTTGCGCTCAAGAGAATCAGCCTGTCCGAAAAGGTCCGCGATCACGGAGTGGTCAATCACAAGCTCGGCCGGAGACAGCGGATTCACTTTTCCGGGATCTCCCCCGAGGTCAACAATGGCTTCCCTCATGGTGGCGAGATCCACAATGCAGGGGACTCCGGTGAAGTCCTGCAACACGACGCGGGATGGGGTGAACTGGATTTCCGTTGACGGCTCTGCGGTCTCGTCCCAGCCCCCCAGAGTCGCAATCTGCTCGCGGGTGATGTTGGCACCATCTTCAGTGCGCAAAAGGTTCTCGAGCAGAACTTTCAAACTGAAGGGCAGAGTTGCGTGGCCCTCCACAGCGTCGGTGCGAAAGATTTCATACTCGCGATCGCCCACGGAGAGAGTGTCCTTGGACTGGAAACTGTTGAGAGAACCCACGATTACCCCTTACCCGCACTTGCACACGGTATCTTTACGTCAAGATAAATACTATCACCGTGTCGCGGTGGCTCTAGAGCTGTACACAGCCCGGTAAAGCAACCAGGTGACCCACAACCAGGCCGCATACAGCGGCAAGCCCATGATGAGTTTGGCCGCCGCCAGTGCCCCAATCGAGGCCGACACATACAACGGTACTTGGATGAGGAGGCGCAGTCCGAAGAGGCCCGCCCACAACCAGGTGGCCACCGTCGCTATCCGCCTGGTTCCCGGCTGGCTTCGCCATTGGGGGTCCCCTGCGAGCGCCCCCGCAAGGTAGCCAAGCACGGGTCGGCGCACCAGAAGCGACACCAGCAAAACCCCCAGCCAGAGTCCATTCACCACAAAACCGAGGATGAAGTTGTCCTCCGCCCGCCCCGACCAAAGGGCAACCCCTGCAGACGCAGCAATGCCGATGAGACCGGCAACCGCCGGCATCGCCGGAGTTTTTTGGATCAGCCGAACGAGAATAAACACGACCGCAAGTACCACCGGCGCTCCGACCGACAGGACAAGTTCACCGGTCAGCGTGTAGGTGACTAGGAAGCCCAAGCCCGGAGCGAGAGACTCCACCAACCCCCTGGTTTTTCCTACTGCGTGCCACAGTGCCTCCACCGTCGGCGTCTCGCCTGGCTTTATCGCACCAAAACCAGCACCGCCTAAAGCTCCCGCCACTGGGTTGTGAGGTGCCGACTCGCTCACTGTTTACGCCCCACCAGTCACCGGCGTTTCACCGGTCGGAGGAACTCGAAGGGGTAGCAAGTCACGAGGAGGCAGCGGGGTGCTTCCTCGGACGACCACGACACGTCGAATCATGGTGTGAATGATCTCAGCAGCCTCCGAGCTGGTGGCAGCTGGCCCACCAATCACGGCTCGTAAGAACCAGCGTGGCCCGTCAATGCCCACGAAGCGAACCTTGCGGGAGCTAAACGAGCTTCCTGACTGAACAGGCACTGTCGCCAAAACCTCAAGGCCAAATGGACCTTCCAGTTCTTTGACCGTGCCACCCTGCTTGGTCACCTGGCCCATGATTTGCGCCCGGATCCCATGCCAGAGGCCGCTGGAGCGAGGGGCAGCAAAAGGCTGAAGCTGAACCGTGGAACTGTCGTGTTCGAGGGTGACCGCAATCACACGATTGTTGGTCTTGTCGATTTCGAGGCGAAGCTGCATACCTCTCTTGGGTTCGATGCGCAGAGCACCCAAATCAACCGAGGGTCGGATAGCGCCGGCCTCAGACTCATCCAGAGGTCCGTTTATTTCCCGATCGATAGGTCCAGACTTCGGGTATTCCTCGTCACCTCCAGCGAGAGTCGTCGCAGTATCGGTCACGCGCTCTCTCCCTGTTGACTAACCCCTGTGGAACCGAAACCGCCCGTGTCGCGCTTACTTCCTGGCAATGCCGTCACGGGCTGAAAAAGGGCTCTCGCGACTGGCGAAATCACCAGCTGTGCGATCCGGTCTCCTGGCTCAATGGTAAAGGTTTCTCGAGGGTCGTGATTAATGACAATCACCGATATTTCTCCGCGATAGCCCGCATCAATTACTCCTGGAGCGTTGACCAGACCAATTCCATGCCTCAGAGCCAAGCCGCTGCGCGGCATGACGTAGGCGACATACCCGTGCGGGAGTGCCACCGAGGTCCCGGTGGGAACTAACGCTCGCTCCCCCGGCGCAAGGGTATGAGCCGACGCTGCGCGAAGGTCCGCGCCGGCGTCGCCAGGGTGAGCATAGGTTGGCTCAACACCGGTAATCAGAACCTCGGGGGTGAGCTCGTGTGTCATTCCTCCAGGGTATACGTGGTGCAATAGGAGCATGTCTTCCTATCGTGAGCGGCTCTCCCCCAGCTGGTGGATGGTTGTAGCTGTAGGGCTCGTGATGCCCGCCACCCTGCTGATTTTTCTGCCCCTCAGCCCTCTCATAGGCGCTCTGGCTGGGCTAGGTATGTGGGCAGGCAGCCTCGCGGTTCTCTGGTTTTTCTCCCCCGTCATCCAGGTTGAAGAAGGAACCCTGCGGGTAGGAAACGCTCGCATTGACCTTGCCTTTGTAGGGGAAACCCATGCGTTTCGCGGCGAGGAGGCCCGACACGAGAAAGGCCCGGGAGCGCACGGGCTCGCGTGGATGAGTCTGCGACCTTGGATTGACCCCGTGGTCAAGATCACCGTGACGGACTCAGACGACCCCACCCCGTATTGGTTGGTCTCAACGCGCCGCCCCGAGGAACTCATGTCCTCTTTGGTCAAGAACTAGCGGGAGCACTCCTGGCAGACAGATCCCAGCTTGGTTTCGTGGTCCACCTGGGAACGGTGTTTCACCAAGAAACACTCCACACAGGTGAACTCGTCAGCCTGCGGTGGGAGCACAACGACGTCGAGTTCGACGTTGGCAAGGTCCTGCCCTGCCAGCTCAAGCGAGCCTAAATTGTCCGCGTCTTCGGTGTCGACAACACCGGAGAGCTTGTCCGGAACGCGCTCTTGCAGCGCCTGAATGGATTCAGTGTCTTCTTCGGTCTTGCGTGGGGCGTCGTAATCCGTTGCCATGGTGGTAGTTCACTCCCTCAGTACTGGGGTGGTGGGGAAAGTCGGCGATAGTTTGCCCGATATTGGCGGTCAATCGCAAACCGTACCCCACAACCGCGCTACAGAGTAACCCGAAGCCCAGACATAACACGACGCCACACCCGGAAATATTCTGAATTCCACGCCCGAAGCGTGCCAAGCTATGGGCATCAGCAGTAAGGACGGTGCAAAGACGATGACCACACTGACCGTTGTCGGCGTCGAAAACGACTCGCTTGTCTTAGTGTCGCAGGATGGCCAACGCTTTTTTGTCCCCCTGACTGATTCTTTGCGCGATGCTGTGCGTCAGCGTCCTTCTGGAGGCCCCACCGCCCATCGTGTGAGCCCCAAAGACATCCAATCCCATATCCGGCGGGGACTTACCGCACAGCAGGTTGCTGACCTCACTGGTGAGGATGTGGCCTACATCCAAAAGTACGAAGGTGCCGTCACTGCGGAGCGACAGTTCATTGTTGACCAGGCGCTCGCTGTCACGGTGACCACCAGAAACGGTGACGAAACGACTTTTGGTGCCTCAATTCGGGCCCGCCTGGAAGAAATTGCGGCTACCGAAGATGTGTGGACTGCCTGGAAGGAAGAGACCGGCTGGCTTGTCGAACTCGCCTTCCGCGAGGGAGACGTCGACCACGTGGCCCGCTGGTCTTTTCATCAACGCAAGCACCTGCTGGAACCACTGAACGAAGACGCCACGGTGCTGTCACGGCATGATCCCATGCCCACCACATTGATTCCCAAGCTCAGCGCCGTCGCGCCCTCTGAGCCCGGACCCGATCGTTTTGATTCGGAAATCTTCGAATCCTCTGACCTCGGCGAAACGGGTCCGCTACTCGAACCGGTGTCCTACGGGCGAACCGAGGACGACGGTCGTATGGCCGACACCGCCGACCTTCTCGAGGTTTTGCGCCGCAAACGTGGCGAAAGAGAACCGGCCCCCTCAGGCGCTGACGACTCACGAACAGCACACCCCGCTACGGGCGGCATCCACTTGGTCGAGGATGACTCTCCAGATGCCTCGGTGACTCCAATCGGAGGACCACACAGCTCGAGCGACGACGATGACGAACCTGATCCCACACCACCCAAGAAAAAGCGGCCCGAAATGCCGAGCTGGGACGACATTGTCTTTGGAGCCAGAGGAGACGACGACCCCGCTTAGGCCCAAGCCCCCAGCGGAATAACCGGAACCTCCCGCTCCGTGGCCGTGAGAGAACCATGTTGGCCCACCATTTTCATGGACTGCGGCGAGGCGACCTCAGAGCGATAGAAGGCCCTCTCCTGCACGGCCAGGACGAGGACGTCCCCAATGCGTGGGAGCACCTCGTTCGCTACTTCGCCAAAAAGTGAGGCATCGATGGCGTCGGCACGACTGAGCACGAAAGCGTCAGCGCCGAGGGTTTCACTCCACGCGGCGACAACATCTGCCGTGGCGTCTGGGGTATCCAGGTAGAGCTGTGCCACCCGAGGTTCCCCACCCCACGCTGTGACGGAGTGAAGCAGCGCTGAGGTTTCGGGAACCATCAGCTTGTGATCATCCGACACATCCAGCATTCCGTGGTCGGCAGTGATCACCAGCCCCTCCTCGTCACGGAGGACAGAATCTAGTTCACGGAGTTGTTGATCCAGATCCTCGAGGCGCCTAATCCAGGCCTCGGAGTTCACTCCCGAGGAGTGTCCCGTGCGATCAAGGCCTGGCCAGTACAGATAGGCCAATGCTCGATTGTTCTCGTCGAAGAACTCTCGAAGACGCTGAAACTGATCCGCGAGTGAGTCGGTGCCCAGAAAAGTAGCCCCCCGCCAGACGGCTTTCGTGAAGTCGCTGCCGTCAAAGCGTCGCTCACCCATCGATATCGACGGAATTCCGTCCCTCTGGGCAACCTCAAACACCGTGGGAGACCGTTGCCAGGTTGCCGGTTGAACATGGGGCTCCCAGTTTTTGAGGTGGTTGATGAGCGCGCCAGAGGTGGGGTCCCTCACCGTGTACCCGACAATTCCATGCTCGCCGGGGTGCACTCCTGTCGTGAGAGACGTGAGCGCGGATGCCGTGGTGGAGGGGAAACCAGAATCCCCGATGAGTGTGCGTTTTCGCCACTTCTCAGTCAGCCACCGCGCGTGCCCACGACGTGCCTCTAGGTTTTGGGCTCCCATCCCATCCACGAGAAGCACCGCTGCCTTCGAAACCGGGGCGAGCCCCAAGGGGTTGTCCTCACCCCGCAGGGCCGCGCCACAACTGGTGAACACATCGGCAAGCCTCACTGTTGCGGCGGTCGTGGGCAGTACCATAGGCGCCATCCTATGACTGCGCTCACCGACAAGACCTCCGCCTCCCAGCCCTCCGAACGAATCGTTGACGTCGAACTGACGGACGAAATGGAGGGCTCTTTCCTCGAGTACGCCTACTCGGTGATTTACTCCCGAGCACTTCCGGATGCGCGAGATGGTCTGAAACCGGTGCAGCGTCGAATCATCTACCAGATGTCTCAGATGGGTCTCGCCCCTGACAAGGGCCACGTCAAGTCTGCGCGCGTGGTGGGCGATGTCATGGGCAAACTCCACCCGCACGGTGACAGCGCGATTTATGACGCCCTGGTTCGTTTGTCCCAGTCCTTCAGCATGCGAGTTCCCATGGTGGATGGGCACGGAAACTTTGGTTCCCTCGACGATGGCCCCGCTGCCGCTCGGTACACAGAGGCCAGACTTCGGCCAGAGGCTATGGCGATGGTCAAAGACCTGGGGGAAGACGTCGTAGATTTTGTCCCGAACTACGACAACCAGCTCCTCCAACCCAGCGTGTTGCCGTCGGCTTTCCCCAACTTGTTGGTCAATGGGGCCAGCGGTATTGCCGTGGGAATGGCCACCAACATGGCCCCCCACAACATGGGCGAGGTCATCGATGCTGCCTGCCACCTGATTGACAACCCCGATGCGTCACTCACAGACCTGATGGCGCTGATTCCCGGACCCGACTTGCCCTCCGGTGGAACGATTGTGGGGCTAGAGGGTGTTGTGGAAGCGTATGAAACCGGTAAGGGGAGTTTCAAAACTCGAGCAACCGTGAGCGTTGAGAGCCTCGGTCCCCGCAAAACCGGCTTAGTGGTCACGGAACTTCCCTACCTCGTCGGACCCGAGCGTGTTATCGACAAGATCAAGGATGCCGTCAACGCCAAGAAGCTGGCCGGAATCAGCGATGTGACCGACCTGACTGACCGGCACCACGGCCTGCGCCTCGTGATCGGTGTCAAGAGTGGTTTCGATCCGGCTGCTCTGCTTCAGGAGCTCTACCGGCTCACACCGCTCGAGGAGAGCTTTTCCATCAACTCTGTGGCGTTGGTGGACGGCCAGCCACAGACTCTCGGCCTGCTGGATCTTCTCCGCGTCTATATCGACCACCGCATTAAGGTCGTCACGAGACGCTCGAGTCATCGTCTCGACCAGCGCAGAGCCCGCTTGCATCTGGTGGAGGGTTTGCTCATCGCAATTCTTGACATCGACGAGGTGATTCAGGTCATTCGAGCCTCGGATGACTCTCAGGCCGCTGGCACCAGGCTCAAGGAGGTTTTCGACCTCTCAGAAGAACAAACCCAGTACATTCTGGAGCTCCGTTTGCGTCGATTGACCAAGTTTTCGCGTATTGAGCTGGAAACAGAACGTGACGAGTTGACTGCGGAAATAGCGACCCTCGAAGCACTATTGGCCGACACGTCGCTTATCCGCAAAACTGTTCAAACAGAACTCCAGGAAACCAAGGCGGCATACGACACTCCCCGAAGGACAGTCCTCTCCGGGGACAAGCCCACTCCACCACGAGTCGCGACAGCACCGGAGAATCTTCAGATTTCCGACAGCGCATGCCAGGTTCTGGTGTCTGCGTCAGGCATGGCTGGCCGAATTGATTCCTCAGACAAGCCGGGGGCTCCAGCCAAAAGATCTCCCCACGATGCGCTCCTCGCGTCACTAGACACTCGGGTGCGGGGCTCGCTCGGAGCCATTACCAGCGCGGGGGTCCTGCATGTCTTCAGCCCGATGGACCTTCCTGTCCTTGATGTCAAAACCCCAAAAGTGGGCCAAGGAACTTCTCTCAAGTCCTACCTGGGTTTGGGGCCCGCGGACGGGTCACTCCTCGCGGTGGTCAACCTGGAGGACGCACCCCTAGTGGCTCTGGGAACCGCACGCGGTGTTGTGAAGCGGGTGAGTCTCGCGGAGCTTCCCGATCGACCCCACCACACCCTGATTTCGCTGAAGGACGGCGACACGGTTGTGGGAGCAGCTCCCGCCCCCGATGATCACCACGTTGTCTTTGTGACCACTCGCGGGGCACTTCTCAACTTTCCCGCACACCTCGTCCGCCCGCAGGGACTCGCAGCCGGAGGTATGCAGGGGATGAGTGTGCCCGAGGACAGCGCGGTGCTCGCTATGACTGCCGTGCTGCGAGAGAAAGCCACGGTTATTACCCTGTCGGGCTCCACTGAGGTCCTCCCGGGAACCGAGTCCCAGCGCGCCAAGAGGACGGCCCTGATCGAGTTCCCGGTGAAGGGTCGAGCAACATCCGGGGTGCGCGCGCACTCGTTTCTCAAAGGCGAAGACGCTCTCACCGCTGCCTATGTGGGATATTCGCCCCTGGCGATGGGTCCGCGCGGGCAAGCGGTTGCGCTGCCCGAGGATCTCGCCAAGAGAGATGCCTCGGGGGTCTTGCTCGAGGGAAGTGTGAGTGCGATGGGAGAGCAACTCTCCTAAGCGTCGATTCGCTCCGATGCCAAGCCTGGGCCGGAGATGATGAAGTCTCGCCGCGGTGCAACCTCGTTGCCCATGAGGAGTTCGAAGACGCGAGATGCGTTCTCTGCATCAGAGACCCGGACCCTCCGCAGTGTTCTGTTTTCCCGATTCATAGTGGTTTCGGCCAACTGATCGGCATCCATTTCCCCCAGGCCCTTGTAACGCTGGATGGGCTCCTGATACGTCTTGCCTGCTTTCTGCAGGCTCGCGAGCAGACCCTGGAGTTCATCCTCCGAATAGGTATAGATCATCTCTTTGGGGGCTTTCCCTCGACCATTGACCACCACCCGGTGCAGCGGAGGAACCGCGGCATACACCCGCCCCTCCTCCACCAGTGGTCTCATGTAGCGGAAGAACAGCGTGAGCAAAAGGGTTCGAATGTGGGCACCATCAACATCGGCGTCCGACATGATGATGATTTTCCCGTAACGGGCCGCGGAAACATCGAAGGTGCGCCCAGACCCCGCACCAATCACCTGAATGATCGCAGCACACTCCTGGTTGTCCAGCATGTCCTGAACCGACGCCTTCTGAGTGTTCAGAATCTTGCCTCGAATGGGCAATAGTGCTTGATGCTCAGAATCGCGCGCGAGCTTTGCGGTTCCCAACGCCGAATCGCCCTCCACGATGAACAGCTCGCTGCCCTCAGTTTCCTTGCTTCGACAGTCGACAAGTTTTGTGGGGAGCGTGGAGGATTCCAAAGCGTTCTTGCGACGTTGGGTTTCTTTGAGGGCCCGCGCTGACACGCGGGTCTTCATCTCGGCCACAATCTTTTCCTGCAGTGCCAAGGCAAAGGCCTTGTCCTCCCGCTTTCCCGAGGCAAACTTTGCGCTGAGACCCTGCGACACAACCTGCGACACGATTGCCTTAATCCCGGGTGTCCCCAAAACCTCTTTGGTTTGACCTTCAAACTGGGGCTCAGGGACTCTCACGGCAATGATGGCGGTCAGGCCAGCGAGAATGTCATCCTTCTCGACCTTGTCTTTGCCCAGCTTGAGTTTCCGAGCGTTCTTCTCAATCTCCGCTCGAAGGGTCTTCACCAAAGCTAAATCAAACCCTTGCTGGTGGGTCCCGCCCTTCGGGGTTTGGATGATGTTGACGAAGCTCTTTTGCACAGTGTCGTACCCGGTTCCCCACTGGATGACAACATCCACGGAGGCGGTTCGCACGAGGTCTCGAGACTCCAGCTTTCCCGTGTCGTCCAGAACCGGGACCGTCTCCTCGAACTGACCCTCGCCAGAGAAACGCCACGGCCCAACCACCGGCTGGTCCGGGGCAAGAAACTCCAGGAAGTCAGAGAGTCCCCCAGCGGCGGAGAAGGTCGTGCGAACAGACTCACCGGTGCTGTGGTCGTCGACATGGATCGACAGCCCTGGCACCAGAAACGCAGTCTGACGGGCTCGTTCTGTGAGCTCCGCCGGGGCAAAGGTGACGTTCTTGCCGAAAATCTGAGGGTCTGGCCAGAACCTCACCCGGGTTCCCGTGACGCCTTTGGCGACCTTCCCGATAACCCTTAGTTCGCTACCGTCCACGAAGGGCTCAAAAGTGGAGCCCGGCAATGGGCCCTCAGGTCCGTCGCGGAAAACTCCGGGCTCACCGCGGTGAAACGACATCGCCCAGGTTTTGCCCTCCCGATCCACCTCGACATCGAGACGCTCAGCTAGGGCGTTCACGACGGATGCTCCCACCCCGTGGAGTCCGCCTGAGGCCGCATACGAACCCGCCCCAAACTTTCCGCCGGCGTGAAGTTTCGTGAACACAAGCTCGAGACCTGTCAAGCCTGTGCGTGGCTCAATATCGACCGGGACTCCACGTCCCTGGTCGCCGACTTGGACGCTTCCATCGGCGTGCACTTCGACTGTGATGTCCGTTCCGTGACCGCCGACCGACTCGTCCACCGAGTTATCGATGAGCTCCCATAGACAGTGCATGAGCCCGCGAGAGTCGGTCGACCCGATGTACATACCTGGACGTTTACGAACCGCCTCGAGTCCTTCCAGGACCGTCAGATGCCTGGCGGAGTAATCAGGTGAGGGCACAATCTCTCTTTCCTCAGGAACCAACGCCCTGAGCTTATTGGTCTCCACCCCGGGCGTGGCCTTACAACGCCGCAGGCGCCCAATACGCGGTGGGCGAAACTGGGAGAGTCTGGCGGGGGAATGTCGGTTGGTCATGGTGGAATAGTGCAACAGCCCACACGACCTCGAGGAGATGGAATGTCGTACGCAGCACCAGAGACCGCAGAAGCAACCCTCGAGACCTCCCCAGCTCTCGGCGCCATGGATCAGTGCGACAGTTGTGGCGCCCAGGCTTATGTCCGCGTCACACTCTCTGCTGGAGAACTGCTGTTCTGCGGACACCACGCGGCTAAGCACCGTGAGTCGCTGGGTGACAAGGTGGTCGGCTGGCACGACGAGACAGACCGTCTACGGGATGAACGCGCCAGCTAGCCTGAGCGCACCACTGCGACGAGTCAGGTTTTCCCGCGAGGCACTTGCACTCGCTTTTAGTGAACTCACTACACAGGGCCTTATTCCTGACCTCCGGTCCAATGCCTACGGACTGGGCCTCGAGCAGGTCAGCGCCATCGCTCGAGATGCGGGTCTGAAGGAAGCGGTGATCTCCGAAGCAGACCACGGGTCGTCTGTGCTCGCGGCCGCGGCCCCAGCCACTACTGGCTCAATCGACTGGCTGGAGGGCTCTCACGTGGTGGTCACCCTCGAAGCTGACGTTGTCTCGCTCAAGCGCGTTCCTGCGGGAACGCCAGTGTCCTATGGCTACCAGTACCGAACCCCTCAAGAAACAACCCTCGCGCTGATCAGCGCTGGGTTTGCCGACGGAGTGCCAAGAACTGCGTCCATGAAGGGACACGTGGCGCTTGCTGGCGCCACACATCTGATCGCAGGACGAATAGCCATGGACCAGATGGTGCTCGACATCGGGGACACTTCTGCGTCGCTCGGCGACGTTGCCACCATCTGGGGTACGACTCCGACTCTTCGAGAGTGGTCGCAATGGTCGGGTCGACCGAGTTCACTGTTGGTGGCGCAACTCGCTCCACGGGTGGTGACGATATGGGAGTAGTGAAGCGTTGTCACGCCGTCATCTCGCTCTCCGCCTTCCGCGCTAACCTCCATCAGGCTCGGGAAACACTCGCCGGTGACGCGAAGCTGATGGTTGCGATTAAGTCAGAGGCCTACGGGCATGGGGGTGTTGAGCTCGCACGCGCAGCAGTGGAAGCGGGAGCTGACGCGCTCGCGGTCCTTGACATTGCGCAGGGAAAAATTCTTCGTGGCGTGGATTCCAGCATTCCTCTGCTGTGTTGGTTGCACTCCCCCACCAGTGACTTTGCCGGCGCGGCAGAGGCACGTCTCGATGTGGGAATTTCCGGGGTGTGGCAATTGGAACTCCTGCGCGAACAGGCGCCAGGGCTCGCCACTCGGGTGCACCTCAAAATCGACACCGGTTTACACAGAAACGGTGCCCTGCCGGAGCTCTGGCCCGAGTTGGTCAGACGAGCTGCAGAGCTCGAGAAAGAGGGGCACATCAATGTGGTCGCGATCTGGTCGCACCTCGCCGATACCTCGCTGGAGGAAGACAGGTCCTCTCTGCAACGCTTCCACGACGCCGTTGCTATCGCTCGAGAGGGCGGGCTCACTCCGGAGATGCTCCACATTGCGGCCTCAGCGGCGGCCGCCGAGCTTCCCGAGACCCGCCTCGACCTGGTGCGCATCGGGATAATTGCTTACGGTGTTTCTCCCTTTGATGACCGCAGTGCCCAGGAGCTGGGATTCCAGCCCGTGATGGCTGTCCACGCCCGGGTCCTCTCTCACTCGAGTGATGGCACACAGGCGACACTGGGGATGGGTTTTGGCGATGGCCTACTCCCTCCCCTCACTTCCGATGGCTGGGTCTCCCACGGTGGAGTGCGCTTCGGCATCGACTCTGTCGAGGCCGACCACATGGTTATCTCAGCTCACGCCGGCAGCGCTCTGCCGGCGCTCGGAGACTCTGTGACGCTCTGGGGAGATCCCGCGGGGACATCTCCGCGAGCAGAAGATTGGGCCAGCTGGGCCGGAACAATTGGCGATGAAGTTGTCGCCTCGGTGGCGCAGCACGTTCCACGGCGCTTTATCGAGCAGATCCCAACCGCCGAATGATTCTGCTTCTGGCCTGACCGGCGGCCGCCTCCACCCGCTGATGAAACTCACCAATCTCAGGCTCGAGGCCTCGAGACGCCAGAACATCTGAGGCGATATCGAGAGCCCAGTGGGGGTTGAGGGCAAGTGCCGGCCCTCCCAGCCGAGTCGCGAAGAGGTTCTCTCCGCGCATACCCTCGGCCACCGGTAGCCCCTCCGGGGGGCTCTCGAGGGTCACCAGGGACTGCCCCTCGAGTATTTCGGTCGTGCCGATCTGGTTGATGTAGCCAGCACTCTCTCGTCCTCGGTAGTCAAGGCCGTGAACCTCACCTGCGAACCGTCCGGTGCGATGGTCAGCTCGGGAGGGAAAAACCCCCGCGCCGGGAACTACATCTCCCCCAGCAGTAATGAGCGTCTCTCCCAAGAGATCCCACCCCATGCCCACGGCAATCCAATGCGCTCGTGAGAGTTTCCAGTTCTGGAACAAGCGAACTAGCCCGATCAGCTCGGTCGCCGCGGGCCCAATCTGGGATGTGGACCCACTGCCCACCGTCACAATATCGACGGTGCTGGGGGCATCCTGTGGCCCGTGAATATCGACGATGGATGCCTCGTGGCCCATCTGACGAAGCGTCATTGCCACAATCTCCGCAGAAGCTGAACTGCCGTTGAGGCCCAAGCGCTTGGGTAATACTCGGGCAATGGTGAACCACTGGGTCATCTGACACCCTCGAGCTCTTTATAGCCGGCAAGTCGGCGAATCAGCATCATCTGCTCATAGTTCACGATGGCGGTGACAGCGACACCTTTCTCCAAGGCCAGCCGCCGCACCGCCGCGAGGGCTTGCGAGGTGTCTTCGATAACCCGGCCACAGGGAATGCCGCGGTACTCCAGGAACAGAGCCCACTGCCACGCCTTGGTTCCGGTCAGCACGTCGACGTGGTCCACTACGCCCAACTCGACATCGTAAATCCACGAGGGATCCGGGGTCCCCTCGTCCACCGCAACCCACACAAGCTCGGGGGCTTCCGTCATGGCGTCCAGGTTTGCCTGCAAACTCGGGAGATTCTTCATCATGGTGAGCGCGATCTCAGCACCTTTGAACGAAATTGTCTCCCCTCGGCCAAACACCGGAACGCTCTGACCCATGGAGCGCGCGACAATCTGAGAATCAAGATCCCGTGCCCCCACTAAGGACGCGCACCCGACTGCCAACGTTGCATCGACGGCATAGTGCAGTCCCGGCGCGGGGAGATCAAGGGCGATATCCTCGCCCCCCACCTGAACGGTCGCTCGCGCTCCGCTCGTGGTCGACAGCACCGCCACGGCGCTTCCTTTCAGACTCTCGGGTGCCTCGGAGTGCAGAGGAGCTGCCACGACCCCGTGCCGGGCGCTCGCGAGAGCGTCCGGGGAGAGGTCAACAAATTCCACTCGAGACCCCCGCGCTGCAATTTCTGCACCCAGAGCCACGAGGTTGGGGTCCCCCGCATTGACCAACACCCCCGTGGTGGCGCGGGCGGCCAGGTCTCGAAGCATGCGATAGACGTTCTCTGGTTCACCGAACCTGTTCAGTTGATCGACCTGGATGTTGGTCAGAACCACCCAATCTGGCGCGAGTGCATCAGCAATCATTCCCGCGTACGCCTCATCAACCTCCAGAACAGCAATGTCAGCGCTCACGCGCCCACCGAGACCGGCATCCCCGACCACCGCGGACGCGAGACCCTGAGGCAGGTTCCCTCCCGCCCGGTTGGAGAACACCGCTACGCCGTGTGCGCGCAGAAGTGCGGCGATCATTGTGGTGGTAGTTGATTTCCCATTCGAACCCGACACAAAAACCGTTCCCAAGCGCAGGGACCCCAGGGTTTCCCGGAGGACCTGAGGCCTGAACTTCATCAAGACAAGGCCGGGAAACGCCGAACCACCCCCGCGCAACCGCGTAAGAAACCGCAGAAGTTTTGCGATGACGAACGAGGGGACTTTACCCACGAGGCCTACTCGAGGTAGTCGCGGAGCGCCTGCGAGCGGGACGGGTGGCGCAACTTCGCCATCGTCTTGGACTCTATTTGGCGGATGCGCTCACGCGTGACACCGAAGGTGTCTCCTATTTGGTCCAGCGTCTTTGGCATGCCATCGCCGAGTCCAAAGCGCATGCGAATCACGCCCGCCTCGCGCTCCGACAGCGAATCCAGCAACATCTCCAGCTGACGCTGCAACATGGTGAAGCCCACAGCGTCCGCGGGGACAACCGCCTCGGTGTCCTCAATCAGATCACCGAACTCGCTGTCACCGTCCTCGCCGAGGGGTGTGTGAAGAGAAATCGGCTCACGCCCATACTTCTGGACCTCGACAACCTTCTCCGGAGTCATGTCCAGCTCACGAGCCAACTCTTCGGGGGTGGGCTCACGGCCCAAATCTTGCAGCATTTGACGCTGAACACGGGCCAACTTATTGATGACCTCCACCATGTGAACGGGGATACGGATTGTCCGAGCCTGGTCAGCCATGGCGCGGGTAATAGCCTGCCTAATCCACCAGGTGGCGTAGGTGGAGAACTTAAAGCCCTTGGTGTAGTCAAACTTCTCGACGGCGCGAATCAATCCCAGGTTGCCCTCTTGAATAAGGTCCAGGAACTGCATGCCGCGCCCGGTGTACCGCTTCGCGAGGGAGACAACCAACCGAAGGTTCGCCCCGAGGAGGTGATTCTTCGCACGCTGGCCATCTTTAGCTATTTCGTGAAGCTCTCGAGCAAGCTTGGTTGTGCGCTGCGAGGCGGTCATGCCGGAGAGCTTCTCCTCGGAGAAGAGCCCCGCCTCAATGCGGAGTGCGAGCTCGACCTCTTGCTCGGCATTCAGAAGCGCGACCTTACCGATCTGCTTCAGGTAATCCTTGACCGGGTCAGCAGTCGCGCCGGTAATTGTCGTGGAAATGATGGGGGCGTCATCATCGTCGGTGCTGGAAAGAAGCAACGCGCCTTGAGGGAGGACCTCTTTTTCTACCTCGTCCTCATCGTCACCGGCAATATCAGCAAGACCGGCGATGATTTCCGCGCCGAGCTTCTCCGCCACAGCATCGGGGACAACCTCAGCGACATCATCCGACCCCCCTAGGTCGATGGCAGCTGGCTCCTCATCATCGGCGCCAATATCTACTCCTGTCCCAGCGGTAGTTTTCTTTCCCTGGGTGGCGGTGCTGGCTTTGGGAGCGGCAGTCGAGGCCTTCTTCGTAGCGGTCTTCGCTGCCGTGGGCTTCCGCGCGGGAGCTTTTGCTACAGGAGCCTTAGTGGCAGGAGCCTTAGTGGCAGGAGCTTTTTTCGCCGCGGTCTTCGCTGCAGCGGGCTTGGTCGCTGGCTTTTGCGCGGCTGGGGCCTTAGCTGCGGGCTTCTTCGTTGCAGGCTTTTCCGCAACTGGCTTTTTCGCGGCAGGTGCCTTAGCTGCGGCCTTCTTGGCGGGAGCTTTCGTGGCGGGAGCTTTTGATGCCGGAGCCTTCTTCGCAGCGGTCTTCGCGGGAGCAGTCTTGGTCGCTGGCTTTTTGACCGCTGGCTTTTTCACCGCAGGCTTTTTCACCGGAGGCTTTTGTGCGGTGGGCTTTGCGGTACTGGTCTTTGATGCCGAAGTTTTCGATGCGGCTGCGGAAGCAGCCTTTGTGCCAGTGGTGGCGGGCTTCTTGGCTGCTGGAGTCACAGGTGTTGGTGCTGCTTTCTTGTCAGTTTTCGTCGAGCCTCGTCCCAAACCTCGGACACGATCCATGAAGGTAGGCCTCGGGGACTTTTTTCCCGCACTGGAATCGGGTGGTGTGCGCTGAGCCATGGGCCACCTGCTCCACTGTGTGACGGGCAGTAAGAAAACCCTTGTCAAGTATCACGGACGTGAACTTGCAGGGCCTTCCTCCACATTATGACACGATTCCACCTGCAGGGCGCACACCCAAGGCCCGCGAGCCCTACGGTTTGTCAACAACCTCGTCAGGGGCATCGCGATCCCCACGCTTAGCCAAGAAGTTTTGAAGTTCTTGGGCGATGTCATCAGCGTGAGGGATCTCACCGTCCGCACCCATGAGGGGTGAGGGCAAGGGGTTGTCTTCCATATAGGAGTCGTGACGGGTTTCGAGTGTGTCGACCAGTTTCCGCAACTCGTGATTGTCCTCGACCTGCTCCGCAATCCCCTGCAAGAATTTTCGCCCCGATTCACGCAGAACATCGGTGGGGAAAATCAGCCCCGTGGCTTGGCTCACACTCTGGAGAGCAGCCACGGCCGCATCGGGAAACTCTGTATCCGAAAGGTAGTGAGGAACCAGGACAACAAACCCAGCCGTGGGGTGGCCAGTCTCCTGGAGTCGATACTCGATGAGGTGCATCAGGGTTCCCGGAACACTGGTCGTCGGCCTCCAGACGGAAAGCGCGTCGGTTATGTCCTCGCGGTTGCCACTCACGGTGACGCCGAGGCTCCGGGTGTGCGGGACCGGCATGGGAATGGCGTGCACCCAGGAACTGCTCTCCACGGCAAGATCGTCGATGAGGTCAAGAACGGTGTCACTCACCTGTTCCCAGCGGAAATCTGGTTCATACCCCGACAGGAACAAAAACTTGGTCCCTAACTCGTCGCTCACCAGATCAAGGGACAGCCGAGGGGGCTCATACGACGTGAGAGACGTTTCCTCGAAGTGGAATATGGGCCGTCTCGCCCGGTAGTCGATGAGCATATCGTTGGCGAAGGTCCCAACCCGCTGGGTTTCCAGGGTCTCAAAAACATACTTGTTCACTTGGCTGACGGCACCGCCCGCGTCCGCAAACCCGGTGAGACCCGCCACGAGTGGAAGCCCCCGGGGAACGTCAGAAAGTTCCATGGCTTCGCGGAAAATCTCATCTCGGAACATATCTCTATGGTATCGAGCCGACCTTGGAGAGGCGGGAGGCTTCGCCACGAGCGATAAGGCTTCGCTCAGTACGATGGAGTCATGACCATGTCTACCCCGTCCTTTCTCGAGTCCTCCAGTTCTCTCACCTCCGACGACATCCTTGTCGTGGGGTTGACCA
>JAQBZV010000117.1 GCA_027728145.1 Actinomycetota bacterium
GACCCTGCCTACCCCGTCCTTTCTCGAGTCCTCCAGTTCTCTCACCTCCGACGACATCCTTGTCGTGGGCGTGACCACACCGGATACGGGTACCGCCGTGCATGCGCCCGGACTTCCCGCTGAGACCGTGACAGCCCTCACGGCTCTCGCGCAGGCTATCGATGCTGATGGTTCTCCCGATAGCTACTCACGCCAAGGACCACCCCCCGGGCTCGAGGTGAGAAGTGTTGTGTTTACTGGGCTTGGCGACGAGGGCCTCACTGTGGATCGCCTTAGGGAAGCGGCGGGATACGCAGCCCTCCACATCACCAAGGCCACCCGCGTGGTGTTTGCCCTTGCGAAATCAGGCGACGAGCTGCGCGCCGTCGTCGAGGGGGCACTCCTTGGATCCCACCGGGTTTCGAAAACAGGCAAGCCCACAGAGGACCCAGCCCCCACTATGGCGTTCCTTGGGTCACTCACGGAAGCAGAAACCACCGGGGCCCTCGTGGCCATAGAGGCGGTCTGGCGGGTTCGTGACCTCGTCACAATGCCCCCCAACTTGCTCAACCCGGTCAGTTTTGTCGAGCACATCACCGCGCTCGCAGTCGGTAGTTCTCTCACGATCGAGGTACTGGACGAGAAGAAGCTCCTCGCCGAAGGTATGGGGGGAATCACTGCTGTGGGGAAGGGATCTCACAACCCTCCACGCCTCATGATTCTTCGCCACCAACCGGCCTCTCCCACGCGCCACGTCGCGCTGGTGGGCAAAGGAATCACTTTTGACTCGGGTGGGCTTTCCCTCAAGGCTCCGAACGCTATGGTCGGCATGAAATACGACATGACGGGCGCCGCCGTCATGGCCGCCGCAACGCTGGCGGCAAACACGCTGGGCTCCACCACCAGCATCACCACCTATCTCTGTTTGGCCGAGAACATGCCCAGTGGGAGCGCGTCGCGGCCCAACGACGTCATCACGATCAAGGGTGGCACGACAGTCGAGATTCTCAACACCGACGCCGAAGGGCGTCTTGTCATGGCAGATGGGCTCGCACTGGCCTCCGAACTAGCTCCCGACCTCATCATCGATATCGCCACGCTCACCGGAGCCGCCCGCATCGCCCTGGGCGAGAGGTATGCGGGGCTCATGGGGACACCGGAGGGTGTTGCGGAGCTGGAGGATGCCGCTGCTCGCGTCGGGGAGAAGGTCTGGGGCATGCCACTGCCTGCTGAGCTTCGGAGCCTGTTGTCCTCGGATGTGGCGGACATTGCTAATGCGAAACCGGGCGAAGTGCTCGGCGGAATGCTCCTCGCCGGGGTGTTTTTGAAGGAGTTTGTGGGCGAGGGTATCCCCTGGGCTCACCTCGATATTGCCGGACCTGCCCACAACTCTTCGGGTGCTTTTGGCTACACGCCGAAGGGAGCTTCAGGAGCACTCACGCGCACCGTGCTCGATGTGGTGATGTCCTAGCGCGACCTGAGTCGTCATAGTTTTCAGGTAGTAGGCTTGTGGGCGATTGTCGTGAGGCACACCATCGCGGCTGAACCGTCGAGACACTAACTGTAGGGAGTCCCCCACTCGTGGCCGAGCACACCTTTGACCTTGTTGTTCTAGGAGCAGGCTCAGGAGGGTATGCAGCAGCGCTTCGCGCGAGCCAACTCGGTATGACGGTGGGTCTCATCGAAAAGGACAAGGTCGGTGGCACCTGCCTCCATGTGGGCTGTATTCCCACCAAAGCTCTGCTGCACGCGGCCGAGGTAGCCGATTCTGCCCGTCACTCCGACATGTTCGGTGTGCGCGCAACGCTGGAGGGAGTCGATCTGCCCGCGGTCAACACCTACCGCGATGGCATCGTGGCTTCCAAGCACAAAGGTTTGCAGGGCCTCATCAAGGCTCGGGGCATCACCACTATCGAAGGAACCGGCACCCTGGTGTCCCCCACTACGGTCGCCGTGGGTGACGACACCGTTGTCGGAAAGAACGTCGTTTTAGCCACAGGTTCGTACCCGAAATCCCTTCCCGGTTTGGACATCAGCGGACGAATCATCACCTCGGAGCAAGCCCTGCAGCTGGACTGGATCCCGAACAAGGTCATCGTGCTGGGTGGAGGCGTGATTGGCGTGGAGTTCGCGAGCGTGTGGCGCTCATTTGGCAGCGAGGTGACCATCATTGAGGGTCTGCCCCATCTGGTTCCGGCTGAAGATGAATCGATCTCCAAGCAGTTCGAGCGGGCGTACCGCAAGCGCAGCATCAACTTCCACACGGGAGTTCGCTTCCAATCCGCCACACAGGACGACACCAGTGTGACGGTAACCCTGGAAGATGGCACCACTGAGACCGCCGATTTGCTTCTGGTGGCCGTGGGGCGCGGACCGAAGACTGAAGGCATGGGCTTTGAGAACGTGGGAGTTGCCATGGACCGTGGCTATGTGCTGACGGACGAGCGTCTGCGCACCAACGTCCCCGGAGTTTTCGCCGTGGGTGACATCGTTCCTGGGATTCAGCTCGCACACCGCGGTTTCCAGCACGGAATTTTTGTGGCCGAGGAGCTCGCTGGCATGAACCCCATGGTGGTGGTGGACCGCAACATCCCAAAGGTCACCTATTCCGAGCCCGAGGTTGCCTCTGTGGGCTACTCCGAGACTGCGGCCCTGGAGGAGTTTGGCGAGGGCAACATCGCGGTCTATGACTACAACCTGGCCGGCAACGGCAAGAGCCACATTCTCGAAACCGCTGGATCCATCAAGGTAATCCGTCAGGTTGATGGACCCATTGTCGGAGTCCACATGATTGGTGCCCGCGTCGGTGAACTTATTGGCGAGGCTCAGGCCGCCGTCAATTGGGATGCCTACCCCGAGGACCTCGCACCACTGTTGCATGCACACCCCACCCAGAACGAAGCGCTCGGCGAAGCGTTTATGGCCATCGCAGGCAAACCCCTGCACGCGATGTAGTCACCTCTCTACCCCTCTCACAAGGAGACCGAACACCATGAGTCACGAAGTAACCCTCCCCGCCCTCGGCGAAAGTGTCACCGAAGGCACTGTCACCCGCTGGCTCAAGAATGTTGGCGACACCGTTGCCGTCGATGAGCCACTAGTCGAGATCTCGACCGACAAGGTCGACACGGAAATTCCTTCCCCCGTGGCCGGGGTT
>JAQBZV010000118.1 GCA_027728145.1 Actinomycetota bacterium
TCCGTCGTGCGCTCCACTCTCAGATTGGGGCGTGTGGGCGCTTTATTCAGGGGTTTAAGAGAAACTGTCCCCGCAGGCACAGCTGCCTTCGGCGTTGGGGTTATCGATGGTGAAACCCTGCTTCTGAATGGTGTCCTCAAAGTCCACGGTGGCGCCATCGACGTAGGGTGAACTCATCTTGTCGACCACAAGCTCGACACCCGAGAACTCACGCACAAGGTCGTCCTCCATCAGGCGCTCGTCGAAAAATAGTTGGTAAATCAGGCCGGAGCAGCCGCCCGGCTGCACAGCAACTCGAAGGCGCAGATCATCGCGGCCCTCTTGATCGAGGAGGTTGCGGACCTTCAAGGCTGCCCCATCGGTGAGCGATACACCGTGGGTCTTGTTCAGAGTTTCTGACATGGAAGAGTCCTTTCCTGGAATCTCTAGTGTACCTCGCACATTCTCAGATCAGCTGGAAACGCTCTGGGAGATGTTTCCGCACCCGCCCGCTAATCTGGAGTCACACCGTTTCACGAGAGGAACACGTGGCACAGGAACTTTCACCGGCTGATGACGCCGAAATACGGGGCAAGGGTCACCCCACGCCACGGCGCAAAGATCGCGAAGCAGAACTCAAACGGCCTCTCGTGTCGAATAACCGCAAGGAAGCCAGGGCCAGGCTCACGAAAGAGCGCGAAAGAGCGCGTCTGGGTCTTGCCAACGGTGAGGAACGGTTCCTGCCCCTGCGCGATAAGGGTCCCCAGAAGAAATGGGTCCGAGACTACGTCGATGCGCGCTGGAACTTTGGTGAGTTCCTCATCCCCATCATGTTTGCTGTGATCATTGCGACCTTCCTCCCCTCTCTGGCTGCTCAGTTCATCGCAATTGTCGTACTCTGGGCCTTTTTCCTCATCACCATCATTGATGCCTTCATCGTGGGAGCAGGAGTGCGCAAAGGTCTCCGCGCAAAATACGGCGAGGACAAGGTCGAAAATGGCGTGCGCTGGTATGCCGCCATGCGAGCGCTACAAATGCGCGGGCTCCGGCTTCCCAAAGCCCAAGTCAAGCGCGGAGAAAAGCCCAGCTAGCGGCTGCCACCCATCTCCTCGAGGACTTTCCTCGCAAAAAATGGCCCCCGGTAGACAAAGCCGGTATAGGCCTGGACCAGAGTCGCACCCTGCGCAAGCAGCCCTTGCGCATCCTCGCCGGTGAAAACGCCCCCCACACTGATGACGCAATACTCCCGGGGCAGGGTGTGTCGAATCACCGAAAGAACCTCCAAGGAGCGCTCACTCAACGGCTTCCCCGAGAGCCCACCCTCACCCATCGCCGCCACGTCAGCAGGCGAAGCGCGAAGGCCTTCTCGGGAAATCGTGGTGTTGGTGGCCACGATTCCCGCAAGGCCAAGATCACACACCAACTCCACCACCTCCGCGATCGCTTCATCGCTGAGGTCTGGCGCAATCTTCACAAGAACGGGTGTGTCCCCGGCGTGGTCAAGCACCCTGGAGAGAATCGGTTCAAGAAAGGCCCGCTCTTGGAGGCCACGAAGACCCGGGGTGTTTGGCGAACTCACGTTCACCACCAGATAATCGGCATACGGCGCGAGCGCTGCGGCACAGGCGACGTAGTCGTCGCCAGCCTTCTCCTGCGGGGTTGCTTTATTCTTGCCAATATTGACGCCGATCACGGGGAGATTGCCCCCAGCAGTCCGCACTTTCTTCAAACGAGCGGCAACCGCCTCCACACCATCGTTGTTGAAACCCATGCGATTGATCAACGCAAAATCATCGGGCAGGCGAAACAGTCGGGGCTTCTCGTTCCCGGGTTGAGACAGCGGCGTCACCGTTCCGACCTCGACGTGCCCAAAACCCAGGGTGTGAAAACCTCGGATTGCCACAGCGTTTTTATCGAAGCCCGCGGCGAGACCTATCGGGGACTCAAAATTCAGTCCCAGCGTCGCGACCCGCATGGCAGGAGAAAGCGCCTTCTGTGACCGCAGGAGCAGGGTCCCGAGCCGGGTGCCGGCACAACGGACAACGAGCATCCCCAGGTGATGGGTAAATTCAGGATTGAGGCGCTTGAGAACGGAGAACAGGGCCTCGTACATTACCCCTCCTCGGCCGGCTGTGAAGCGGTACGTCGCAGAGCGGCAATGGCCGATTCAAAATCCTCGAGGTCCTCAAATCCCTGATAGACCGAGGCGAAGCGCAAATAGGCAACCTCATCGAGTTCACGGAGCGGCTCCAAAATCGACAGCCCAATCTCGTTGGCATCAACCTGCGATGCTCCGGTCTGACGAATTGTCTCTTCAACACGCTGCGCAAGCTGGGCCAAGTCCTGATCCGTCACGGGTCGGCCCTGACAGGCTTTCTTCACGCCCGAAGCGATCTTCTCTCGCGAAAAGGGCTCCGTCACCCCACTGCGCTTGATGACACTCAAACTGGCGGTTTCCAGGGTAGAGAAGCGGCGTCCGCACTCAGGACACTGGCGGCGGCGGCGAATGGAGACTCCGTCGTCGCTGGTTCGGGAGTCGATGACGCGGCTGTCAGGGTGGCGACAAAAAGGGCAGTACATGGTGCCCTAAGCCTATAGTTCGCCGGCCTCGATGAAGCGGGTGGTCACGGCATCGCCATGCGCGGGAAGGTTTTCTGCCCGCGCCAGAGCCACGATTGAGTCCGCAATGTGACCAAGCGCGGCCTTGTCGTACTCCACGACCTGCTGAGATCGAAGAAACGTGAGAGGCGACAACCCGGACGTGAACTTGGCTCCACCGGCCGTGGGGAGCACGTGATTAGATCCGGCGAGATAGTCTCCCGCGCTCACTGGGGTGTAATCACCAACAAAAATCGCGCCCGCGTGCCGGATATTCTGAACCAGGTCGTCGGGGTTCTCGACCATGATTTCGAGGTGCTCAGTAGCAAGCGCATTGGCTAAGTCAACAGCCTGATCAAGGGTGTCGACCACCAGAATTGCGGACTGCTCTCCCCCCAGGGCCGCGGTGACACGCTCGGTGTGGTGAGTCTGTGAAACCTGGCGCGTCAGAGCTTGTTGCACCCGGTTCGCAAGCTCCATGGAGGTTGTGATCAACACCGCCGAAGCTAGCTCATCGTGTTCCGCTTGAGACACCAAATCCGCCG
>JAQBZV010000003.1 GCA_027728145.1 Actinomycetota bacterium
TCCGATAAGGGTTAGCGATGGCGCTCCTGGCCCGGATTTAAGCGGATGTACCGTGGCACGCCCGGAGGGATTCGAACCCCCAACCTTCTGATCCGTAGTCAGATGCTCTATCCGTTGAGCTACGGGCGCACAGACACTCTTTCGAATGCCAGGAAAGCTTAGCAGTTTGGCCAAACGCGGCCACTCTCGCCCTAAAGCCGCGCGAGAGCGTCAATATCCTCGAGGAACGCGCCGACCATTTCTCCCGACACCGTCATGCGGGTGTCCCCGATAGCCCAGAGGTAGTCCTCCGTGGTCGGCCCTGTGGGAACAGAGACGCCGTCGTCATAGACGGCGGACTCCAGCGCCTTCTGGGCAGCCTTCCTGGCGGCAAACTCAATATCTGCCGGGGAGAAACCATCAGTTCTCTTCACCAGCTCGGTGACATCTACTGATTCCAGTGAGCCCGGCGGGATATAGCGGTGCCAGATGGACTCTCGCGCTGTCTTATCGGGCAGACCAATCGGAATCACGTAGTCAAAGCGGCCGTGACGCAGGAAGGCGTCATCCAGTGCTCGAATGAAGTTGGTTGCCACAATCAGTAAACGACCGGGGCGCTCGCGGAACAGCGGAATCAATTTGAGGAGCTCGTTTGTCACACCCTGCAGAGCAGTGGGTGGCTCCCCCCCTCGTTGAGCCGCAATTTCTTCCACCTCGTCAATAAAGACCACCACATTGTCGAGATCAGAAATCCTGGTGAACGAGTCGCGGAGTGCGCCGGCCAGACCTTTCTGGTCGGCGGCCAATCGGGCGGGAAAAACTTCCACAAAAGGCCAATCGAGTCTGGACGCCACGGCTTTTGCGAACGTGGTTTTTCCCGTCCCCGGAGGACCGAACAGCACGATGGATCTGGGCGGTTCCACACCAAACTTCTCGGCCAACGCCGGGTCGGAGAGAGGCAAGACCAGTCGGCGCTCCAGCATCTCCTTTTCTTTCTGCATTCCGGCAATCCCTGACCACAGGTCACGCGGCAAAACCCGTCCACCCAGTTCGCCCAAGATGCTCCGTTCCTTCTCGCTAATCGGAATCTTGCGCTCGAAATAGCTCAGGTGGTTCTTATCGACAAAGCCGGCGCGATCCAGCACCCCGGACTCATCCTGGCTCTCAGGAACAAGAATCGACAGTTTGGTCAGGCCCAGCGGCGCCATCCGGGCTTCGAGAGCAGAGAGCAACGAACTCCCTATTCCTTGGCGCCGATACTCCGGAAGAGTGTTGAAAAACACAATCCAGCCTTGCTCGTGAGCAGCTCGAGCGACGGCAGCTCCGACAACGCGGTCGTCGGAGATAGCGAGAACAGCGTGGTCTTTCTGACACGACGCCAGAACCTCGGCGAGACCATAAACGGGCTCGAAGCCATCGGACGTGGCCGTGTTCCACAACTCCAAAACCGCATCGGTGTCGGCGGGGTGGTACTCACGAATACGAAAAGACATTAGAAATTCCTCACCATGGAAGTACACGGGACAGTACAACAGCAGGAGTTGCCGGGGCTGCCGGGGTGAGGAAGCCAGAGGATGGGCGGACTTGGTGGTCCCCCATGACGTTGCGTCGTTACAACGTGTGGCAACGATAGCCGTTTGCGGTGAACATTTCCTCTGTCCTGCCTAAATTGTTACCCGCCTAACCATAGCCACCCAACAAGGGCGCTCGCCGGTACCATCAGGAGAGCGCACAATAAGGAGATCCACGTGGGGGCTAACGAAATTCTCTCCATCGCGCTGACAAATCTTATTTCTCCCCCCGTTCTCGCCTTTGCCCTTGGTCTTCTTGCCGTGGCAATCAAGAGTGACCTGCGACTCCCTGAAGCTTTCTACCAAGCCATCTCGATTTATCTCACTGTTAGGTATCGGTATCAAGGGTGGTGTGGCGCTCCGGAATGCGGACATCACCGAACTGTGGCTGCCCTTGCTGGCCACACTGCTACTGGGGTTGGTTATTCCTCTACTCGCCTTCACCATCTCAGGGTGGCTCACCAAGCTTGACCGGGTCAACCGAGGAGCTCTCGCGGCCCACTATGGGTCAACCTCGTTAGTGACCTTCACTGCAGCCCTGGTCTTTCTGGAGTCCAGCTCACGCTTCGTGGAGGGCTACCTGGTCACGCTGCTCGCCGTCCTCGAGGTCCCGGGAATCATTGTCGGTCTGCTGTTGGCGTCACGAGGCAGGAAAGAATCTGTGGCCTGGGGCGAATCACTGCGCGAAGTTCTCTCCGGCCGGTCGATCGTCTTGCTCGTCGGTGGTCTCGCCCTGGGTACGGTCGCCGGGAGTGGGGGATTTGCAACCATCGAACCTTTCTTCGGTGGCCTCTTCAGCGGCGTTCTGACCCTGTTCCTTCTGGAGCTCGGCATTGTCGCGGGCCGCAGACTCCCCGATGTGAAGAAAGCCGGCATAGGGGTCGTTGTCTTTGGGCTCGGGTTTCCCGTGCTCGCGGGAACTCTGGGGGTCAGTGCGGGACTGCTCTCTGGCCTCTCGGTCGGAGGGGCCGCCCTGCTGGGTGTCCTGAGTGCCTCCGCCTCCTACATCGCAGCCCCGACCGCGGTGCGATTAGCGTTGCCTGAAGCGAGCCCTGGCATCTATCTGACCGCCAGCCTCGGGATTACTTTTCCGTTCAACTTGATTGTTGGAATCCCCCTCTACATTGGGCTCTCAGGAGCCTTAGAAGGAGTGCTCTTATGGACTTCGTGAACAAGAAGCTCGTCACCATCGTCGCCGAGAGTGCGCTCGAAAAGCGTCTGCTCACGAGTCTCCACGACGCGGGTATCAAGGGATACACCGTGTCCTCCGTCCACGGCGCTGGCACCAGGAATCAGCGCGTGGGGGACCTGCAAGGTGGCAACGTGAAAATCGAGTGTGTGGTCGGTTCGGATCACGTGGATGCTATTTTCAGCGCACTCTCCACCCACTTCTTCCCCCACTACGCCTGTGTCGCGTGGGTGAGCGAGGTGGGAGTTTTCCGCGACGAGCGCTTCTGAAGCAACAAATCGTGTGGATGCCAGGTTCTGCTCTAGTTCGTTCTTACTCCTCGAGATGACCGACTCGGTGGAAAAAACTATTACCCAGTTGGTGAGCAGAGCAATTTCGCCATAACCGCCGAGCCCAGCTCATCCAAAATGAGCGTGGACGGCGTAAGGTGAGGACATCATGGCGCGATCACCAAAAAGTGTTGTTCCCAACAAGTGGGCTGAAGGCATGGAAGATATCTTCCACGTCGTCCTAGGCGTGTTCCTTTTTGGCATTGCCGTTGCTGCCCTCATCTTCAGTGTGATTCGGGTGTTTACGACCTGGCCGTTCTTCCCCGACGGGATGATCCAGGCAATCAATGACATTTTGTTCATCATCATCATTCTGGAAATCCTCCGCACCGTGATCGCCCGATACACCGACGGTGTATTCCAGCTCCAGAACTTCCTCATCATCGGCATCATTGCCGCCGTTCGACACATCCTGACCGTGGGGGCATCGATGACCCTCGGCGCAGAGAAGCCGCGTGAAAGCTTTGACCGGGCAGTTATCGAGCTGGGAATCAGTTCGGCCATTGTCGTGGCTCTGGTCTTTGCGATATTCCTCTCCAAAGCAACTGACTCAGCTCTCTCGTCCAAGAAGTAGCGAGCCTCTCGAGCAAACCTCCAAACTTGCCGTTAGCAGGAAACGGCCCACTGTGCTGCCATCTCGGTGGGTTACCCTTAGCCGCACGTTCAGAGCCCAAACAAAGGAAGCACAACCATGAATGAAAAAGACCTCGTCGAAACCTGGAACGACATGCGCAAGCAGATTATCCAGGCTCAGTTCCAGTCCGTGATTGCCCTCTCCGTTGTCACAGTTCTCTCTGTGATGGGGTACTTCTCCGGTGTGAGCACCACTGTCGCACTTTTCGCGCTCGCGTTCCTCGTGACCGTGGGATCTCTCGGAGTCCTCAACCAGTTCGCAATTATTCGGGAAGCCAAAGCTCTCGTCGAAGACCTCAAAGGTCACTCAGCACAGGGTGCCATGGGCAAGACGATCTCGGGTAGCGGAAGCTACCTGACCCTGACTCAGGGTCTGATGGTGGTTTTCAGCATCGCACTCGTCGTGCTGTTTGCCCTCGTAGCGCTCTCTCTCTAAGACAAGAGCGAGTCCCCGTGAGCGGAGACGGAGGGATTTGAACCCTCGGTCCCCTTGCGGGGACTCCACCTTAGCAGGGTGGTGCACTCGGCCGGACTATGCGACGTCTCCTCGATGAAGCGGGCTTCATCACTCGCACAACTATAGCGAGGTCACCTCTTAGCGAGGTACCGCGCAGGTTTCATCCCCGGCGGTCTGGCCCACCAAACCTTCCAGTTCCTCAACGCTCGGCATCCCCGCATCACCCGGGGTTTCGGCGTCCGTGGATCCAAAGCCCAGGGATCCCTCACCCACGGTGAACGACTCATCCACCTGCAAGCGCTCCACCACTTCGGTCGCCAGCACCTCATTAGGTATCACCCGACCTGGATAGAGCTCAGGATCCGCGTCTAAGACCGGGTATTGGATGAAGACAATGTTGTCGTTGGGGATTCCCCTCAGCGCTCTCGCCATCGCCACCATCACATCGACGCTGGCAAGGCTCGTCGAGAGCACCATAGTTTGGGCTGCCGTCTGGGCTATTCCATAAAGCTTCCCGATGTCGTCGAGAACGCCATCTTCTTGCAGAGTCCTCACGAGTGCCGCCATATAGACCTGCTGGGAGGAAATACGCGACAGGTCACTGCCATCCCCCACACCTTTGCGTGTTCGCAGGAAAGCCAACGCTTGACCGCCCTCGAGGGTGTGGTAGCCGGCCTCCGGTAGGTTCACTCCCGACCACGGGTCGACCAGTGGTGCACTCACACAGACTTCCACGCCACCCACTGCGGTGGAGAGTTGCGCTACCCCGGTGAAGGTCATGAGGCCCGCGTAGCCGATCTCTAGTCCCGTGAGTTCCTCAAGCGTCAGAGCCACACACGGAAGTCCTCCGATTCCCATGGTGGTGTTGAGTGGCTGCATCTCCCTGGCCGGAGATTCAGTTCCATCCTCTTGAGGACACGCAGGAATATCGAGAAGGAGGTCTCTAGGGAAACTAATGACCACAGCGCGGTCGTGGTTCTCGGAGACATGAACCAGAAGGTTCACGTCATTGAGCTCTGAATCCACGAACTCAAACTGGTCCCCTTGGCCAACCCGGGTGTCAGATCCGACAACCAAGACGTTGAATCCGCCTTCGATTTCACCAATGGTGGGAAGTATGGGGTTTGGAGCACCCGGGAGCTCCACCGTGATGAGACTGGACTGCAGGTTCTGGACTGTGAGACCGAGCACTGTTCCCATGCTCACTACTAACACAGCGATGACACCTAACGCGAGAGAGGTCACAAGCTGCCAGCCGCCCAGGCGCTTCTGAGTTGCGTGGAGAGGCTGCGGGTAATCCTCCGCAGAGCTAAAGAGTTCGGGTGCAGCCGGCTTGGCTGTGTTAGCCACGGGCTCCCCCGATCCTTTGCTGTCTGTAGTTTCGCCTGGCGGAGGGCGTGGGATTCGAACCCACGAGACATTTCTGCCCACTAGTTTTCAAGACTAGCTCCATCGGCCGCTCGGACAGCCCTCCGCAGACGATTCTAGAACACAAGCCTTGGTGGCCTAGGTGGTCAGGGAGTTGAGCGCTGTCGCGACCCCATCGCCGAGGAAATCCTCGGTGATGTCGGTGGCGTGGATGCGCACCTCTTCGGGAGCTTGTCCCATGGCCACAGCACGGCCTTTCTTGGCCGCCCACTGCAGCATTTCGATGTCGTTCCTGCCATCGCCAATCACCATGACGCGATCGAGTGGGACATCGAGCTCGGTGCGAACCCGCTCCAAAGCGGTGGACTTGTTGACCCCTTCGGGGGCAATATCCAGCCATGCAGTCCACCCCACGGTGTAGCTGACCTGGTGGAGACCCATGTCCTCCACGACCTTCAGGAAGTCATCAATCTCATGACCGGGGGATATGACCACCACTCGAACTGCGGAGGTGGAGAGCAGCTCTTCAAAGGTGACCTGTTCGCTCATCGCATCCAGTGCCCCCTCGGGGAACCAGTCGGTGTAGCGATAGAGGCCTGTTTCGTCTTCCACTGCATAGTGCGCTTGAGGCAGACGAGCTTTGATGCGAATCAGGACCTCGGTGGAGTCGAAACGCTCTACGTGAAAGCGTCGATACGCGGAGGGTGCGCTCGGATCACGCTTCAGGGTGATTGCTCCATTGGAGCAGACAACGAACTCCGGGGTGATGTTGAGGCGCTCAAGTATCGGCAGCGTCATCGACACCGAGCGTCCCGTAGCGAGTGTGACCTCGTGGCCCGCGTCCCTAGCCTTTTGAACCGCAAGAATGACCTCATCCGAGAGGTGACCATCCTCGTGAAGAACAGTGCCGTCGATGTCCAGGGCGATAAGCCACGGCTCGGAAGTTATTGTCATCTCACCCACAGTTGTATCAGGAGCACTCTAGGAAGCGCTGATAACGCTGAGCCCACCCATGAGAGGCTGCAGGACTTCTGGAACCAGAACGGAACCATCAGGTTGCTGGTGGGTTTCTAACAGGGCAACAAGCCACCTCGTGGTCGCGAGCGTTCCATTCAATGTTGCGACCGGTTCTGTGGAGCCATCCTTCTCGGGCCGGTGTCGAGTGTTGAGTCTGCGGGACTGGAAGGTGGTGCAGTTGGAGGTTGAGGTGAGCTCGCGATAGGCGGATTGGCTCGGAATCCACGCCTCCACGTCATACTTCCGGGCGGCACTGGTGCCGAGATCTCCGGCAGCAACATCAATCACCCGGTAGCTAAGCCCCAGTGACTGCAGCATCTGCTCTTGCCAAGACACAAGGCGCTCGTGTTCGGCCTCCGCATCTGCTGGGTCGACGTAGCTAAACATCTCCAGTTTCTGGAATTGGTGAACCCGGATGATGCCCCTGGTGTCTTTTCCATACGAACCAGCTTCACGCCGATAACAGGTGGAGAGCCCCACATAGCGAAGCGGTCCGCTACTCAGGTCAATGATTTCGTCGCTGTGGTATCCCGCGAGCGCTACCTCACTCGTTCCCGTCAAATACAGGTCGTCCTCACCCAGGTGATACACCTCAGCTCCGTGCTCACCCAGGAAACCTGTTCCCTGCATGATCTCGGGCTTCACCAAGGTCGGTGGGATCAGCGGAACAAACCCGTTCTCCAGTGCAACCTTCATGCCCAACTGCATGAGCGCCATTTCCATGAGCGCCCCAGCGCCTTTGAGGAAATAGAAGCGTGAGCCGGAGACTTTGACGCCTCGTTCCATATCGAGAATGTCGAGGGCTTCGCCCAATTCTTGGTGATCTCGTGCCTCACCTGCGAAGGTGGGAATAGTTCCTACCTCTCGCAGTGTCACAAAGTTCTCCTCCCCACCAGCGGGAACGCCCTCCAGCACGAGGTTCGGTAGCGCGCCGAGCGCGCTCGAGGCAGCCTCTTCTGCCTCCGTGACCCGAGCAGAAGCTTCCTTCACCTGAGTGGAGAGCTCTTTCACCGTGGCGAGCAGGGCTTCTTTTTCCACCCCTGACGCTTTCGCCACGTCCTTGCCGATGACGTTTTGCTCAGCACGAAGCTTTTCGAACTCAGAAATTGCCTCACGTCGAGCCGCATCGGCCTGCAAAGCCGCGTCGACCAGTGATTCCTTCGCGCCTCTGGTGCGAAGCGATGCCTTGATGACATCGGGAGAATCGCGCAGAAGTTGGGGGTCAATCACCCCTCTAGTCTGTCACGCTCACTCGCTGGAGCCGGTGCGCAAACCCTCGAGCCATGCCCTGGCGTCGACGAACGCCGCATCACTGTTCTGGGTTGACACCTCGGGTGTGTGGCCATTTGCCCGGGGGTAGGAACCCAAGAAGATGACGTTGGGGCTGAACCTGCGCAAACCCAATAACGCATCCGCCACTCGCTCGTCCTCGACGTGACCATCGAGGTCAATAACGAAGCGGTAGCGGCCCATCGCATCCCCAATAGGCCGGGATTCCAGCAAACTCATGTTGACCCCGCGGGTGGCGAACTGCTCCAACATCTCCAACAGGCGCCCGGGGCCATCATCAGGAAGCTCGGCGATGATGCTGGTCTTATCCGCACCTGTTTTGGCCGGGGGAGTCCCGCCCTTTTGCACCAAAACAAAGCGGGTTTGGGCATCAGGATTGTCCCCGATGTTCTCCGCCACGACCTCAACGCCCGCGTGCTGGGTAATTCCCGGGGGAGCAATCGCTGCATCCGCGACGCCATCCTCGATAATCGTCTGGGCTGCGTGAACGTTGGATCGAGCGGGGACGTGAGAGTGCTGCGGGAGATTCTTCTCCAGCCACCCGCGACACTGCGCGTAGGCAACGGCGTGGGCTGCCACGGTGGTAACGGAGTCCAGGCTGGAGCCAGGCTTCACCGCCAAGACGAATCTGACCGGCACCATGTATTCACCCACGATGCGAAGCTCGGGCGCTGCCGCCAGAGCATCTTGGGTGGCGCTCACGCCACCCTCGATGCTGTTCTCGATAGCAATCATTGCGAAGTCGCTGCGACCAGAAAGAACGTCCTCCAGAGCTTCGCCCACGTTGTGGACGCTTGACCACTCCTGGTCTTTGGCAGCCAAAACCTGCCCGAGGGCCTCCCACGTGAAAGTGCCGACGGGGCCTAGGTAGCTATAGCGCTTGGTTCCAGATGCCACCGTAAGAGTCTAGTGAGCACCGGGAATTCTGCGCATGTGCCTGAGTGGCAGACTGGAGGATAACGACGTGAGGAGGCACCGATGAGTGGGCACCGGTTTGATGACATCACCGTAGAGAGCTTGATCGAGACCGGGAGCGTGAAGTGGACTCGGATGCCTGGTCACTTGGCCGCGTTTGTTGCCGAGATGGACTTTGGCACTGCGCCCGCCATCACACAATCACTTCAAGATTCCACCGATAAGGCTCTGTGGGGCTATCTGCCTCTCGCCGTCACCAGGGACATGTCCGAGGCAACCTCCGAGTTCCTCGAGGCCCGCTATGCGTGGAAGGTTCCACCCACCAGGATTTATCCGACCGCCGATGTGTTGAGCGCCTATGAGGTTGTTCTGGAGCGCTTTACGACTCCGGGCTCCGCCGTCATCTTGCCGACCCCGGCGTATATGCCCTTTTTGACTCTCACCCCACTGCGAGGTCGAGAGATTATCCAGGTCCCCATGATCGAAGGGGAGGGCGGTCGTCTCGAAATGGATCTCGAGGGGATAGCCCAGGCTTTCGATCGGGGCGCGCACCTGATGATCCTGTGCAACCCCCACAACCCTCTGGGCCGGGTATACACCGAGGGGGAACTTCTGGCCTTAGCCGAGGTGGTGGATGCCAAAGGTGGAGTGGTGTTCTCGGATGAGATTCACGCCCCCATCACGTTTGATGATCACGCACACATCCCCTACGCGTCGCTGAATGACACCACTGCAGCCCACACCTTGACTGCCACCTCGGCCTCAAAAGCCTGGAACATCCCAGGGCTCAAGTGCGCGCAACTGGTCGTCTCTAATGATGACCACCAGGCATCGATGAAGGACATCGCCTTCATCGTGTCCCACGGAGCGGCAACACCCGGTGTTGCCGCCAACACCGCCGCGTATCGCGACGGTGGGGAATGGCTAGAGGACGTCCTTGGCTATATCGAGGGCAACCGGACCCTCCTGAGTGAGCTTTTGGCCACGCACCTCCCCGAAGTGACCTACCGGGAACCCGAGGGCACCTACATCGCCTGGCTCGATGCGAGAGGCCTGCCCGATATCACGGGGGATCGCTCCTGGGCGCAGTTCTTCTCTGACGAAGCCAAGGTGGGCCTCACTGATGGAGCCCTCTGCGGTGAGGCGGGGGTTGGCCACCTTCGCCTGATGCTCTCCACCCCGCATCACATCCTCGAGAAGATTGTGATCGCGATGGCGGAGGCCGTGAGAAAGCACGAGAGCTAACCTGGGAGCATGGACATCACACACGAACCAGACGCCCACCGCTACGTCCTCTCCGAGGGTGGCGAGTTCCTCGGTGAGGTCGAATACCAGGTCCAGGGAAGCACGTTGTTGCTTGTCCGCGCTGAAGTGCCCCTCGAAAAACGTGGCCAAGGCTTGGGTATCCCCCTCACTAAAGGAACCCTGGAGGCCATTCGGGCCGAGGGCACCTACACAGTGAGCCCCATTTGCCCCTACATCGCCAAATACATGATGAAGAACCCGGAGTTTGACGACCTCAAGGCCTAGGGCTTACGCCGGGGTAACACCACGGGTCGTGGTGGGTTCCCCACCTGCTGAATGTCAACATCAACCCCGTAGACGTCACTCACTCTGTCTGCCACGATGACCTCCGAGGGTGAACCGGTGGCCGACAGTCGGCCCTCCACCACCATGGCCACCCGGTCGGCATACCCGGCGGCCACTGAGAGGTCGTGCACCACGACCACGACGCCTCTCCCCTGATCGGCAAGACCGCGGATCGTTCCCATCACAGACTCCTGGTGCTTGAGATCCAGTGCGGCGGTTGGCTCGTCCAACAACACCAGCGGTGTCCTCTGAGCGAGCACCCGAGCGAGCGACACTCTCGCTCGCTCGCCACCGGAGAGCTGGTTGAAGCGCCTTTCGCTCAGGTGCCCCACGTCTGCAAGACGGAGGGCCTCCTCGATAGCCTCGTCGTCTTCAGAAATCTGGGGCGTTCTCGCCCACGGGGCTCGCCCCATTTCCACGATCTCCCAGACGCTAAAGGGGAAGGAAACCTGGTTGGCCTGCATCAACACCGAGCGAAGCCTCGATGCCTCATCCGGTCGATACTTCGTGATGTCTCGGTCCCCCAGCAGAGCTGTTCCGCTGGTGGCATGAACGTCGCCCGCGAGCAGGGACAGGATGGAGGATTTTCCCGCGCCATTAGGGCCCACCAGGGCAAGCACCTCACCGGGGAACACATCCAACGAGACGGTTTTCACGATGGCTCGACCATCCATGACGAGCCCGACGGACTCCAGACGAGCCAACGGTGTGAGGTTACTCATTACGCCCACCCCCCGCTCCGTCGTCTCTGCTGATAGAGCAGACCGAAGAAGAAGGGCCCGCCCACCAGAGCAGTCAACATGCCAATGGGTAAATCAGCGCCGGACACCAGGGTCCTGGTCATCAGGTCCGCAATGGCCAGCAGTGCCCCTCCGCCCACAGCGCTCGCCACCAACAAACCGCGGTGGGCAGGACCCAACGCCATCCGAATGATGTGGGGGACCACAAGGCCCACGAAGGCAATGATTCCCGCAAACGCGACAGCCACCCCGGTGAGCAGTGCCACCAACACAATCGCAATGATCCGAAGCTGTTCCACATCAACACCCAAGTGCCTGGCGTTTCTCTCGCCCAAGGACAACAAATCCAATTTCGAGGCCAGCAAGACGGCGAGGATGGTGCCAAGAATCAGCACGGGCAAGACAATGAGCACCTCAGACCAGACCGACCCGGCCAGGGATCCCAACTGCCAAAACACAATCTGCTCTCGGCTGGCGGTGTCGGCGAGGAAGAGCACGAAGGCGAGGCCCGCTTGCGCGAAAGCGTTGATTGCAATACCGGTCAACAACAGGGTCACCACTTCGGTGCGGCCACCAGCCCTCGCCACCGCATAGACCAGGAGCGTTGCACCGAGCCCACCAAGGAAAGCCAAGAGCGCCACCCCACCACCCCCGGCAGCAATACCGAACACGATGGCGGTGGAGGCACCGAGTGCAGCACCGGCAGAAACTCCCACCACGCCCGGTTCCGCGAGAGGGTTTCCAAAGACTGCCTGCATCAAAGCGCCGGCAACGGCAAGCGCCGCCCCCACCGCCAATGCCATGACAATTCTGGGGAATCGCACGACCTCCAGGGTTGCTTCCACAACCGGGTCAAGGGGCGCCCAGGCCGTGGTGATGCCCATCCATTTCAGGAGCGCTCCGATGACCTCGGTGACACTAATCGAGAGCTGCCCCACAACTGCGGAGACCATCACCGCGGCAATCAGGATCGCGACGAGAGCGCTCGAGAGAATTACCGTGCGCACGCGCACACGTCGACGACTCGATTCGGGCTGGCTCACGGGACCCGGTGGAACCATTCGGGTGTTGCAAACTTTTCTGTCGCCAGCTCGGTGGCTCGCGCCATTTCCTCCGGAGTGACGGCACCCGGAGTGAGGCCGTAGGCGGTGGTGAACGAGGTGACCAGGTGGTCGATAATTTCTTCCCGGGTGAGCCCGGTGTGAGATTTGAGCGGGTCGACCCGCTTGTTGGCGCTCTGGACTCCCTTGTCGCTGATCTTTTCGCGACCAATGCGCAGAACTTCCACCATCCGATCACCGTCCATGTCATAGGCCATGGTGACGTGGTGCAAGACGGCGCCACTGCCGAGGCGCTTTTGCGCCGCCCCACCAATTTTTCCAGTGGGGCTGGTGATGTCGTTCAATGGTTTGTAGGAGGCGTCGATACCTAAGCCCCGGAGGGACTGCACCACCCAGTCATCGAGGAAGGCGTAGGAGTCTTGGAAGCTCATGCCTGACACCAACTCGGCGGGGGCATAGAGAGAGTAGGTAATGGCGGTGCCAAGCTCCATAAACATTGCACCCCCACCGCTCACGCGCCGGACAACCTCGAGGCCATACTTTTCGGCATTCTCCAGGTCAACCTCGTTGGTGACGGATTGGAAACTCCCGATCACGACTGCGGGCTTTGCCCATTCCCAGAGGCGGAGCGTGGGACCACGCCTGCCGGCACCGACTTCCTCAGCAAGGACCTGATCCAGAGCCATCTGGGTCAGCGGCTCCAGGGGTTCTGGCGCAATGTATTCCCAGGAGTAGTCCAGGAAGCTCTTCGCCCCGGTGAGGGCCCGCCTCACCACGATGCCAATGGCCTCGGCGCTGAACCCCATGAGGACTGCATCGCCGGGAAGCGCCGCGGTTACGGCGTTCGCAATGTCTTCACTGGAGGTGGTGGCGGGAAGGCCCACGATGGCTGAGTTGATGGCCTCGAGAGCCTCGTCCGGTTCGAGGAAAAAGTCTCCCGCAATACGGCACACAGAAATACGATTTGCGTCGACCTCGATGTCCGCGACAACGAGTTTGCCGCCCGGGACTTTGTACTCTGCATGCACCCCTTAACCCTACGGTGTGCTTGCTTCGAGCCTCCCGGCTATCCAGGTGACGAGGTCATCCATGACCTCGTCCTTGTTGGTCTCGTTGAAGACCTCGTGCCTTGCTCCCTCATAGACGATCAGCTCCACATCACTGGAACCCTTGCGAAGGAAAGCATCTGCAAGTTTCTTGGCACTCTTCTCTCCTCCGAGGCCACAATCCGACCCAATCATCAGCAGAATCGGAATGTCCCGTTCGAGCCGACGAGGGACTCCGAGGAATCGAGCCGCATCAACCACACCAAAGAGCTTGAGCGGATTGACCGGAAAAGTGAGGGGGTCATCTCGCCAATCCTCATGCACCGCGACATCTCGGGAGAGCCACTCGGCACCAATTGAACCCAGGTGCTTATGTTTGGCATTCAAGTCACCGAGCTCCATAAAGCCTGGCATTCGGTAGGCGGCCCCAGTAAAGATCACGCCGTCAAAGAGAGTGGCCCCTCGCTGATTCAGGATGAGTTGGCCAACGACAGCGCCCCCACTGTGCCCTAGCAAGTAGAGGGGTACCCCTGGTCGCTCCCCCCGGATGATGTCAGTGAATGCTCGCACAACGGCGACCGCGGCAGGAATCCCCCCGGGACCCAGTTTCCCGAGCTTGCTGTGATCCCCTTCCCACTGCTCGAGGCCCGTGGCGCCGTGGCCTCGGTGCTCATTCGCCCACACTTCGAAGCCCTCTTTCACGAGCCTGGTGACCAGTCCGTCATAGCGCAGAGCGTGCTCACCCAGACCGTGGGCGAGCTGGATGATGGCCTTCGGTGTTCCTTTAGGTGACCAGCGGTGGTAGTGAATGGTGACTCCATAGGAGTCAACAAAGATGTCGTCTGTGCGCTTCGGTGCGACCATGGCGCAATCCTATTCCGTGGGCCCGAACAGGTCGAAGGCCACTGTCCTGTGCACTGCTTCGGTGTCACTGGGGTGATACACACCCGCCAAAACATCGCGTTGCAGGCGGGACAGCTCGTGACCGGAGCGATAGGCGCTGCCGCCGACGATGCGAAGCGCTGTGTCCACGACACTGCGCGCACCCTCCACGCTCTGGTGCTTCATTCCGGAGAGCAACCGGAACCAATGCTCGGGGACCTCCCCGCCCTCATCCACCCAGGAGCAATAGGTCTCCAGTTGCGGGGTCAACGCGTCGAGGGCAATCGCCGCGGAGGCCGCCTGCCGTCTGATGTCGGGGTCTTCTGCGAGGGAGACACCATCCTCCAACGCGCTGACTTTGCCGGTAGCACCGGCAACGGTCAGCTCCAGCGCTCGATCGGCAATACCGGCATACACACTGGAGACCAACAACAAGAAGTTCTGGAAGATGGCCACGGTAAACGGGTCCTGATTGGGGCCAGCCGGGAGACGCCTCACAACCCGGGAGTGCTCCACCACCGCCTTGTCCAACTGGGTGGTGTAACTCTGGGTTGCCCGCATCCCGAGGGTGTCCCAGTCTGGGGTATTGGACCAGCCCTCCTGGTCGCGGGTAATGAAACCGTGAACAATCTCGTCGCCGAGTCGACCCAGCAGGCTCAACCTCGTCCAGACCGGGGAGAGCGAGACGAAGATCTTCTGCCCGGTATAGGAAAAACCACCCTCCACCTCGGTGACGGTGACCAAGGAATCAGAGAGCACCCGGTCATTCCCGCGCTCACTCACACCAAAGGCAAACAGTTCTCCCGCTTCGCCGTCATCAAGAACCCACTGCAACTCGTGGTGACCGGCTTTCACCATGTCTCTGGCCACACCCATCCAAGTGAGGTGCATTCCCACCCCGAGGGCCGTGGCCGGTGCGTGGGCTGCCAGCCTGCGCTGATCCGAAGACATTTGCGACAGCGACCGAGGCTTCAAATAACCGATGTTGCGGAGAGTCTCGAGGTCCTCATGGAAGAACTCGTTGCGCTGGTCATAGCCCGGTGCACGGTCTCGAATACCCGCAAGAATCTCGTCGGTCAAGACCGACGAGGCCACTAACCCACCGCGAGCGTTCACGTTTCTAGGCTAACGCGCCTTCTGGTTCCTCCACTGGGAAAACCAAGGCAGGGTGACGCAACGCCAGGTGGAAGTCTTGTCCCACAGAGGGCAAGAACGGTGCGGCAATCCGAGCGCGGACGCGCTCGGGGTGTCCGGTGAGATCAAATTCCACCAAAGCGTCGTGTCCCGCATAGGACACGCCCTTCACCTGGGCAGCGATTCCCGAGGGTGAGGGGACGAGCCACTCGGGTCGCACCACCACGCGGACTGTGTCACCGTTCTGTGGCTCCGAACCTTGAGCCGTCGCCGCCACGTCACCGAGAGCACAGATGACGTGTCCGGTGCAGCCCAAACGATTCTCTGCAGGACCGCAAAAGTCCTTGGCGCCACACTGCTGACAGTTCAGGGCGTCGTCTTTCCAGATTCCCTCCAGCTCCACGGTGTCGCCCACAAACGACGCCACCCACGGTGTTGCCGGCGATTCATACACTTCGATCGGCGTGCCGACCTGGGCGATCCGCCCGTTCTCCATCACGACAACGAGGTCGGCCAAATCGAGTGCTTCTTCGCGATCGTGGGTCACCATGATCGCGGTGGTTTCCTTCTCACGGAGAATACGCGCTACATCGCGCCCCAGGGAATGACGAAGAACGCTATCCAAGGCTCCAAAAGGCTCATCCAGGAGCAACACATCAGGCGCTGGGGCGAGGGCTCGCGCCAGCGCCACCCGCTGGGCTTGACCACCGGAGAGCTGCCCTGGCGCACGATCTGTGAACCCGGTCAATCCGATCAGAGAGGCCAACTCCTCCACGCGCTCAGTGCGGCGCCGTCCCTTGGGAAGCGAGAAACCGATATTGTCTCCGACGCTCAGGTGGGGAAACAGCGACGTTTCCTGGGGGACCCAGCCAATTCCCCGCTGCTCTGGGGGAACACGGACCTTGGCTGAAGAGAGTTGGCGTGTTCCCACGGTCACGGTTCCAGAATCGATCGGAACAAGACCGGCAAGCGCCATCAACAAACTGGTCTTGCCACACCCCGAGGGTCCGAGAATTGCCACCAAGGATCCGGAGGGGACAACGAGGGAGATATCCCGCAGCGCTTGGCGTGAGCCGTAGGAGAGGCTGATGTTGTTGATTGTGAGCGTCGTCACATCTCCTCCTTCGCTACGGATCGAACTCCCGAGAGAATCATCGCAGGGATTGCTGCGACAACCACGAGAACGGCGGCGTAGGGAGCTGCTGCCCCGAACTCACCAGCCGCTGTTCTCGACCACAGTTCTGTCGCGAGGGTGCTGGAGCCAAGCGGCCTCAGCAACAGGGTCGCCGGCAGTTCTTTCATGGTGGTAATGGCCACGAGCAGAGCCCCAATTCCAATTCCCGGCAGGGCCAGAGGAACGGTGACTCTCCGCCAGGCCTGGAAGCGGGATGCGCCGAGGGTCCTCGCCACGTTGACGAGATCGACGGACACCCCTTCAATGCTGGCGCGCGCTGTTCCCAATGCTTTGGGCATAAACAGCACGGCATAGGCAAACACCAACACCACGACGGTTTGATAGAGCGCCGGGATGACGGAGAGGGAGAAAAAGACGAGAGACAATCCCACGACAATTCCCGGGAGGCCATTGGAAAGATAGCCGGCACCCTCCAGGGTGGGAACCCACTTGTTCGTGTAGCGGGCCGCCAGTGCCGCGAGGGGCAGTGCGAGCAGGAGTGCCACCACCGCCGCCGCCACCGACACACCAATCGTCGTGGTGGTGGCTTGGAGGAGACCTTCGGGGTTCAGAGCACGCAAGGTCGTGGCTTCTGCCAATCGGCCGCCCAACCCGATCAGAGGAATCAGCACCCCCACCACGGGGGGCAGAGCCACCACGGCGGTGAGCACTATCCGCGGCCCCGGCGAGAGAGGCTCCTTGGAGGAATGAGTTGCCGTTGTGCGGGTCAGGGAGCCTCGCGCTCCGCGCTCTGCTGCCACCACAATGACGGCAATCACCACCAGGAGCAGTGCCAGCACCGCAGCTTGGGAGCGATCGAAGCTCGCCGCGTATGCCTGCTGGACCCCCCAGGTGAGGGTCTGGAATCGGAGCATGGCGACCAAGCCAAAATCACTGAGGGTGTAGAGGAATACCAGGAGCCCGCCCGCAATGGCAGCGGGTCGAACCTGGGGCCAGGTCACTCTCCAAAACGCCTGAGCGGGACCAAGCCCCAGGGTTCTGGCGACGGCCTCACCCTCTGCGGAGGTGCCCCGCAAGACAGCGGCAACCGGGAGGGTCACATAGGGAATCGTGACAGCACTCAGGAGTGCCCAACTGGGCCAGAAACCATTCAAGCTAGGCACAATCACGAGCCACCCGTAGCAGGCGAGGTAGGAGGGGACCGCGAGAGGTAGCGCCGAAATGAGCAACCAGGTGCGCGCAGCCCCGATGCGCAGACGCGTCACAATGGTCGCAATAAGTGTTCCTAATGCAATCGCAGTGGCTGACACGGCGACGCTCAACCCGATGGTGTTTGCCACCAGCTCGCCCACCAGGGGTCGCCCAAAGATTGCGGTCAATTCTGACGCGGGGACTCCCGAAGCCCGCACCGCGAGATAGACCAGTGGAATGGACACCGTCCCGACGGCCAACACCGCCAAAATCGTCAGCCAGGCCGGTGGCCTGCTCACGTGAGACACCCCTGCGCTTGGCGCAGGGGTGTGCTCGGAGGTTGTCGTTGTGGGCACACAGGCCTTTCGTAAACCGACTGGGTTAGAGAATCAACCCATACTTCCTCAGGAGATCCTGGGTCTCCTTCAGAGTAGCGAGGTCGGAGAGGTCAAATCCAGCAATTGCCAGGTCCTCGAGCGCCGGGAGACCTTCGGGAGCGTCAATTCCTGGCACCAGAGGGTACTCAAAGGTTTGCTCCACGAAATACTGTTGTCCCTCATCTGACACGAAGAACCTGATCAGTTCGAGAGCATCCAGATCAAAGCTCTGAGCGTCGAGCAATCCCATCCCCGTGACGTTGACGATGGAGGCTGGGTCACTTTTCTCGGTGAAGTGGAGCTGCGCGCGCAGGTTCTCGGCTCCGCGCTCAAAGGCCAGCCGGTCCCAGTAGTAGTGGTTGATGAGACCCAGCGGAATTGTTCCCTCGTTCACGGCCTCCAAAATGGCGCCGTTTCCGTCGAAAATCTGCGGGTCGTTGATGTTGAGACCCGACACCCATTGGTCAGCAGCACTTTCACCCTCAAGAACCCGGTAGGCGGTGACAAAGGACTGGAAGCTTGCGTTGCCCGGTGCCACCCCGACTTTGCCGGACCACTGAGGCCCCACAATCTCATCAGCGGTGGCGGGGAGATCCTCAACACTCACTGTCTCGCTGTCATAGACAACGACCCGAGCACGACCGGTGATACCCACCCAGGTGTCGTCATAGGAGGTGAACTCGGGGATCACTCGGTCAGTGATGTCCGAGGGAAGCTCCGCAAAGAGGCCCTCAAGGCTGAGTGCGCCCAGTGCGCCTGCGTCTTGGGAGAGGAACACCGACGCAGGACTGTCCGCACCCTCTTCCAGAAGCTGAGCTGCCAGCTCTGAGCTGCCCGCGTAACGAATGTCTACGGTGATGCCCGTCTGCTCGGTGAACGCATCAATCAGGGGCTGCACCAACGTTTCATTGCGACCCGAATACAGGATGACGTAATCATCGGCGACGGGTTCGATGGCCACCTCCTCGACGACCTCTTCCGTGGGGGCCTCCTCCGGGGCAACCTCAACTTCGGGGGTTGCCGCACACGCACTAAGGACGAAGGCGGAACCGAGGACAAGAGCAACACCACGTAGGCGCGCAGATGTAGGCATTTTTCTCCTTTAAGAGACGACGAGGCGATGGACATTCACTGCCTCAGGTGAGCAATAAAGTTAGGTTAGCCTAACTTAACTCCAGAGGGAAGAGGTGGAGCAATTATTTGGCTGAGAGTTCCCGGAGAACATTCTCCAGCTGGTCAAGTCCCCAGTCGAGATCGCGCTTCGACACCACTATCGGTGGCGCCAGGCGAATCGTGGACCCGTGGGTGTCTTTGGCCAGAACGCCCTTGGCCATCAGGGCCTCACACACCTCGCGACCAGTCGCGAGCTTCGGGTCGATATCGATTCCCGCCCACAGACCCACGCCGCGAACGGCAAGAACACCCTTGCCCACCAGCTTCTTGAGGCGTCTGTGGAGGTGTTTGCCTAAGCGCTCGGAGCGCTTTTGCATATCCCCTTTAGCCAGCATCCGAACCACCGCAAGTCCCACGGCCGCGGCAAGGGGGTTCCCCCCAAAGGTTGAGCCGTGTTGGCCGGGCTTCAAAACACCCATGACGTCGGCGGTGCCGACGACGGCGCTGACCGGAACAATTCCGCCGCCCAACGCTTTGCCGAGGATGACCATGTCAGGCATGACTTTCTCGTTCTGGCACTGAAGCGTCGCTCCGGTGCGACCA
>JAQBZV010000119.1 GCA_027728145.1 Actinomycetota bacterium
GCCTCTCGAACGTCACGTTCAATGGCCGCAGCTGCTGGACACCCCACAATCGTGAGCAGAACACTCACTGTCACAGCGGTGTCGGTGACGTCCACGCTTTCGACCATGTCGAGTTCGGTGATGGGAGCTCGAAGCTCCGGGTCGATGACCGTAGCGAGAGCTTGGGTGATGGTTTCGATCGATACCGCCACGAAACCTCCTCACACTGCGCGGGTGTCAAGCCTAAGCCAGCGGGGTGTGAGAATGGTGGGGTGAGTCAGACCAACCGTTTCGGAGGGCGTCGAACAGACGCCGCCTTTCGCATCCCCGAGGGCGAAACGCTCGCGACGTTCCCCGGGTATCCCGAAGCCCAGGCGTTAGTCAACTCTCTGGTCACTCACGGTGTCCCCGCACAGGCGCTCTCCATCGTGGGAGCAGACGTGACCTTGGTGGAGCGCGTCACCGGAAAGATTGGCTATGGCCGAGCGGCCCTGTCCTCCGCCATGAGTGGATCCTGGCTCGGAGTCCTCGCGGGACTGGTGTTTGTCATCATCAGTCCGACCGACATCATTACCCCCATCGTCGGTGGTCTGTTCATTGGTGCAGGTGTGGGCATGGTTGTGGGAATGCTGATTTTCACCTTCTCCAAGGGCCCCAAGCGCCTTTTTCGCTCCATGCAGCAGGTCATTGCGCAGTCCTATCGGGTGGTGGTGGAACCTCAGCAACACTCCCAGGCCGTCTCGGCAATGGAGTCCAGCGACGCAGACAGCGGGTCCTAATGGACGACACAGACGACCAGGATCTGAGGGAAGCGCTCTCCAGTGGCAATGTGGGAAACATTGCCACCTGGTTAGAGGAGCGCCCACCCCACGACATTGCCGAGGAATTCACACGCTTGGACTCGGTCCAATCAGCTCTGGTCTGGCGTCTGCTCAATCGGGACCGTGCCCTCGAGGTCTTTGAGGAGTTGGGCGTTCAGGAGCAGCAGGAGTTACTCAATGGAATGCGGGACCAAGCATTCCGCGAAATTCTGGAGTCCATGGACCCGGATGATCGGGCTCGCATGCTCGGTGAGGCTCCCGCAACGTTCGCCCACCGTGTTCTCCAGGGCTTGAGCGCCAAGGAACGAGCGATGACAGCGTCCCTCTTGGGATATCCGGAGGACTCTGTTGGCCGGGTGATGAGTCCCGAGGTTGTCACCATTCCTGAGTCCACCCCTGTTCCCGACATCGTGAAAGTGATCAAGCGCAAAGGCAAGGATGCCGAGACCATCGACATCCTTGCGGTGGTGGATCGCTCCCGGAAGCTTGTTGGGGTGATGGAGCTTTCCCAAGTGGTGATGGCTGATGAGGACCTCACGGCAAGCGATCTTGCTGACGAGAATGCCCCAACACTTGCGGCCACCGATGACGCCGAGGGCGCTGCCCGACTGGTGCAAGAAACGAATCGCCTGGGTCTTGTTGTTGTTGATTCTGAAACCCGAGTACTCGGTGTCCTCACCGTCGATGACGCACTGGAACTCATTGAGGAAGCAGACACGGAGGACGTGGCCCGGCAGGCCGCCACCCTTCCCTCGTCTGGCCACTATCTCTCGGCGAGCCCCATCCGGCTAGCTGGGCTGCGCGTTGTGTGGCTACTAATTCTGATTGTGGCGGCCACCTTGACCGTCTCTGTTCTTCAACTTTTTGAGACCTCACTGGAGGCTGTGACCGCGCTCGCTCTGTTCATCCCGTTGTTGGTGGGAACAGGAGGAAACGTGGGCGCCCAGGCTGCCACCAGCGCAGTGCGAGCGCTGGCTGTGGGGGAGGTGAGGCCCTCCGATGCTCTAAGGGTGGCCTGGCGTGAATCGCGAGTGGGCCTGTTGCTCGGTCTAGTTCTTGGTGCTCTGGCGTTTGGCGCGGGGTGGATTGTGGCAGGAATACCGGTGGGTCTTGTGGTGGGGATTTCCGTAATTTTGGTCTGTATTTGGGCTGCCACTGTGGGTTCTTTGATGCCCTTGATGGCCCGCGCACTCAGCATTGACCCAGCGGTGATTTCCGCCCCGCTGGTGACCACCCTGGTTGATGCGACCGGTCTGGTGATTTATTTCCTCGTGGCCGGAGTAATACTGGGCATCTAGCTGGGGATAACTTTTCTCAGGCTTGTGGCATTCGCGCCACAGTTGTCTGATGCAGACTGCGGCGCTCACAAGTCCCCCAACCCTCGATGATTTGGTTGCTGACCCAGCACTGGAGGAAGTCTGGGTCAATGGGCCAGACCAAGTGTTTGTCGCCGAGGGTGGCGTCTCTCGGTCTGTGCCGATGGCTCTCACCGCCATGGACATCAGAGGTTTTGTGGAGCGGGTTCTCCGCCAGACCGGACGCCGGGTCGATGTGTCGAGCCCGTTCGTTGACGCTTCATTGCCCGATGGGTCCAGGCTCCATGTGGTGATTCCTGACATCACCAAAAAACACTGGTCTGTCAACATCCGAAAGTTTTCGCAGTCACTTCGAGGCCTCGGTGACTTGGTCACAGTGGGGGTACTCAGTCACGAAGCGGCTGACTATCTGCGAGGTGCAGTTGCCAGCGGACAGAGCGTCTTGGTCTCGGGCGCCACTCAAGCAGGGAAAACAACCATGCTGATGGCTCTCCTCGATGCCATTTCGCACGCGGAGCGAATTGTCACCGTCGAGGAAACCTTCGAGCTGGCTCTGGACCGACCCGACCACGTCGGAATGCAATGCCGAGGAGAGAGCTTGGAGGGAACCGGAGAGGTCACGCTCCGCCGGCTTGTGAAAGAGGCCCTCCGGATGAGACCGGATCGGCTCGTGGTGGGGGAGGTGCGAGAAGCTGAGGCGCTCGATTTGCTCATTGCCCTCAACTCGGGATTACCCGGGATGTGTTCCATCCACGCCAAAAGCGCTCACCATGCTTTGGTGAAGCTCTGCACGCTTCCCCTGCTGGCAGGGCGCAACATTGACCATTCGTTTGTGTTGCCCACCGTTGCCGGCACCATTGACCTGGTCGTTCACCTCCAACGAGGCGCTGATGGTGTTC
>JAQBZV010000004.1 GCA_027728145.1 Actinomycetota bacterium
GGAGGATGATCCCCCGCCTGTGGCGTCAACAGAGGCGAGGTGCTCTTTCACAGCGGTCAGCTCGTCGAGCAGGTTCCCCCGGTCTTTAGCGGCTTGAATGAGCTCAGCCCGAAGAGCATTGATGACGCCCTCCACCTCGCTGCGCTTATATCCGCGCAACTCGGTGGTGAACTCTTGCTCTGTATTGGCCATAGCGACGATGTATCTCTCCGGAATAAAAGCTGGTTAAACCTCCCCGTAGTGTAGTAGTGGGGGCCAGGTGAGACCAACCCGCTATCGGCTACCCTGGAGAGTCGCCCGGGGGTCCAGAGCCCCCACCAGTGCCAGGGGAGAGGGGAACGAGTGCGCCTCATTGTTGCCATCGTTCTCCTGGCTGTCTCCACGGTAGCGCTGTCACTGGGAATCGCTCAGCGCACTGTCTTTGATGCACCGGACACCGTGGAATTGTCACTGGAGCTCGAGGCAAGTGCCCCAGCCACCATCATTCACGGCAAAGATTTGCTTGCTTTCCCCGGTCGACAAACCATCACTGTCGAGGGTGGAACGAGTGGGCGTGTTCCCCGCGACGATGGCGAGGGGTTTATCCGGAGTTCCACGGACCGGGTGTTCGTCGCCTACGGCCGCACCATTGACGTGATGGCCTGGCTGTCGCCAGCCCGACACACTCTGGTCGGGGTCGATGCGGTGGGGAACACGATGACGGCTCTTCCCCGCTCGGGGGAGCTATACCTTCCGGAACCCTCCGGATCTGATTTGTGGTTTGCCGAGTACTCCGAAACCGGGTCGGTCAGCATATCGATTGCTGCTCCCGAGGACGTCACGGTGTTGATCATGAGCGATGGTGTACTTCCGGCTCCGCAATCCATCAGCCTCTCCTGGCCGGTGACGAATGAGGCTCCGTGGATCCTTGCGCTCATTGTGGTGGGTTTGCTGACCATGGTCGCGGGCTTTGTGGCGCTGATCTCGTCCTGGATTCACTGGCGCAAAACTCGAGGCCCAAGGCGTCGAAAGACCAGGCGTCCCCGCGCCAGGGCGCCCAAAGTGCCGCGCGTTAAGCGGCCCTCGTCGATTCAGCCCCGGGGCCGCCGGGCGGCGCGGTTTGTGGCTATTCCCCTCGCAGCAGTGCTCGGACTCACCGCGTGTTCTCCGACCACAGAGCCCGTGCTCGAGGAAGAGGAGACTCCCGCGAACACCCAGAGTGTTGCCCCCTACCCGGCGGTGACCGAGTTGCAGTTCTCTCGAATCATGTCTCGTGTGTCGGAGCAGATCCAGCGCGCCGATGAGGAACTCTCGGTGAACACCCTCGGAGTGAGGGTGGAGGAACCGACACTGACGGCGAGGCGAGCCGCCTACATCATCCAGCGCGCTGACCCGGAGTCTGGCGTGGTCGTGCCCATCCCGGCTTCCCCGATTCGCTTGGTGGTGCCGCAGCAGACGACGACCTGGCCACGCAGTGTCTTTGGCATCATCCAGGACGAGGCTGATGAGACGTCACCCTCTCTCGGAGTGGTGCTCAAGCAGGTTGACGCCCGTTCCCCCTATGAGCTGACCTACGCCATTGTTCTGAACCCGCAGGTTCAACTCCCCGACCTGCCCTCTGCCACCCTGGGAGCTCCCAAGCTGTCCGCCGAGAGCAAGCTCACTCGAATACCTCCCGGGGAGCTGATTGAGCGCTATGCCGACGTGTTGCGAAACGGCCCGGGGAGCGAGTTCGCCTCAGACTTTGCTTTGGCCAACGACCCGCTCTATGCGCAGGCCGGGCCCGATGCGGAGGCACTGCGCCAAGAGTCTTTTGGTGAAACAGTCCAGGTCACCTGGGAGTCAACTCCCGGGGAGAGCGAAGTGGTGGTGTTCTCCACGGCTGACTCCGGCGCCATTGTGATGGGAACCATTATCGAGCGAGAGTTGGTCGAGCCACTGCAATCCGGGGCGGCGGTCAACTCGAGCATTGCGGTGCGAGCGCTGACGTCGCTGTCGCAATCCACGCGAGGATTCGATGTTGAGTCCCAACTGCAAATACTCTGGTACGTGCCCCCGGTGGGATCGCAGGACGCCATTAGGGTCCTCGGTTTCACCTACAGTCTGATTGGTGCCAAGGAGGTAGAGCGTGAGTGATCCGAGGCTTGGCCCCGCTCTCGCGGGAGCCGTCGACTTGTCTGGTCTGGTGAAGAAGAACCAGGCACCGCCACCGGCTGCAGCACCGTCCAGCGGACTCGTGCGCGACGTCGATGACCGCAGCGTGGCCGCGCTGGTGGAGCTCTCTAAAACGGTTCCGGTCATTCTCGAGGTTTATGGCGGTGAGGTGGCCCCAGTTTTAGGCCCCATCATCGAGAGCTATCAGGGGCGTTTCGTCTTGGGCACGGTGCGGGGAGAGTCTGCACCGGAATTGGTGAAGGCACTGCAGGTCGAGGGAATTCCCACCGTTCTTGCCCTGATTGCTGGCCAGCCTGTTCCCTTGTTTAAGGGCATTCCGGCCGAACAGGAAGTACGCGCAATCCTGGATCAGGTGCTCGGTTTTGCACAAGAAAACGGCGTCACGGGTCAGGTTGATCCAGGTCCCGCCCCAGAGGCCGAGGGCGACCAGAATGAACCGGCATTGCCTCCGCTGCATCAAGAGGCGTTTGACGCCTTGAGCCGCAATGATTTGCCCGGCGCAAAAGCCGCCTATCAGAAGGCTCTTGCCGAAGCCCCCGCTGACGCTGATGCGGCAGCGGGTCTCGCTCAGGTTGAGCTCCTGGAGCGGGTCTACGCCCTCGATGCGGACCAGGTTCGACGTGCTGCTGCCGAGCAGCCCGAGAGTGTGGACCGCGCGCTGGAGGTGGCAGACCTCGACATTTCCGGAGGGCACGTCGAGGACGCCTTCGTCCGAGTGTTGGGTCTCTATTCGGCTGCCAGTGACGAGGACAAAGAGCGCCTCCGTGAGCGTTTGCTGACGTATTTCACCATTGTGGGTCAGGCTGCACCCGAGGTGAAAAAGGCACGGGCCCACCTCACCTCCTTGATGTTCTAGGGCAACGATGGGCGTCTATCTCGACTATCAGGCCACAAGCCCTATGCCCGAATCGGTGCGGGAGGTCTACGTTGACGCCCTTGCCGGCGTGGGGAACCCCTCCTCCATCCATCAGGCAGGCCAGCGTCAGCGCGCGATCTTGGAAGACGCCAAGGAGCGAATCGCTCGCATTGTGGGGTGCGAACCGATCGAGATCATTCTCACTTCCGGGGGCACCGAAGCCATCAACACCGCCCTGAAAGGTGCTGTGTGGGCTGCAAAGTCCGCGAGAGGACCAGATACTCCTACGACCCTGGTGTCGACGAGGGCCGAGCACCACGCGACGCTCGATGCTCTGCACTGGCTGAGCGCTCAGGAGGGAACAGACATCGCCTGGGTCCCCGTGGATGACCAGGGTGTTCTCGACACCGACTCACTCGAAGTGATTCTGGCCGATCACCGACCCGTTATGGTGGCCACCCTCCTGGCCAACAATGAGGTCGGATCGATTCAGCCGGTCGAGGAGATTGCCAGGCTCTCCCTGGAGGCTGGCACTCCGGTCCACGTTGATGCGATTGCCGCACTGGGATACCTGCCCATCAACTTCGCTGAGCTCGGAGTCACCGCGATGAGCCTCTCCGCTCACAAGGTGGGCGGACCCGTCGGAGTCGGGGCCCTAGTCCTCTCCCGTCACGCTCCCGAGCTCAGCGCGTTGATGCACGGGGGAGACCAACAGCGGGGGCGCTCGGGAACCCTGGATGTTGCGGGCGTTGTTGCGTTTGCTGCTGCCCTGGAACTGCGCGAGCAGGGACGTATCGAGCACGGTGCGCATCTGGCTGCCAGAAGGGATTCCCTGCGCGAGCAACTGTGTGCTGCTGTTCCCGAAGTGGTGGTGCGCGGGTCTCACGATGCGAGGCTTCCGGGCAACCTGCACATCACGGTGCCCGGCTGCGAGGGTGACGTTTTGCTCTACCTGCTCGACCAACACGGCATTCAGGTCTCCACCGGGTCGGCCTGCCAGGCCGGTGTTCCCGAAGCTTCCCATGTTCTCTTGGCGATGGGCCTGAGCGAAGAGACGGCACGCGGAGCCCTGCGCTTTAGTCTTGGCTACCACACCACAGAGGACGACATCGAGGCTGTCGCGTCGGTATTTCCCCGCGTTGTCGAGCAAGCTCGAGCCGCAGGGATGGCGTCTGGCCGCTAACACCGGCGCTTGAGGCCTCTTCCCGGAGGCACTGCCTACACTGGTGGGCGTGAAAGTTTTGGCAGCGATGAGCGGCGGCGTTGATAGCGCAGTCGCGGCGGCGCGCGCCGTGGAGGCGGGACACGAGGTCGTCGGCGTCCACTTGGCGCTTTCTCGGATGCCGGGAACCCTTCGAACAGGGTCCCGAGGGTGCTGCACCATCGAGGATTCGATGGATGCCCGACGGGTTGCCGACATGCTGGAGATTCCCTTTTATGTGTGGGATTTTTCGGAGAGATTCGCCCAGGATGTGGTCCAGGACTTCATCGATGAATACTCGGAGGGTCGAACACCAAACCCGTGCATGCGCTGTAACCAGCACATCAAGTTTCAGGCGGTGTTGGAGCGGGGTCTTGCTCTCGGTTTTGACGCCATCGCCACCGGGCACTACGCCTCCGTCGTGGAGGGCCCGCAAGGCAAAGAGCTCCACCGCGCTGCCACGTGGGCAAAGGATCAGTCCTATGTGCTGGGTGTACTGACCACCGAGCAACTTGAGCATTGCTATTTCCCCCTCGCCACCACCCCCTCCAAAGATGAGGTCCGGGCTGAGGCGGCCGAGCGAGGTTTCTTTGTCGCAGCAAAGCCTGACAGTCACGACATCTGCTTTATCCCCGATGGGGATACGCGTGGCTGGCTCGCGGAGCGTGTGGGGGAACAGCAGGGTCCGGTCCTCACCTCGGAGGGCGAGGTGGTCGGGTCCCATCAGGGAGCCCACGCCTACACCGTGGGTCAGCGAAAAGGACTCCAGCTGGGCTTCCCCGCAGCTGATGGAAAACCCCGCTACGTGCTGGAGGTCCGACCCAAAACCAACGAGGTCATCGTTGGGCCCAAGGAGGCACTGGCGATCAGTGAGCTGGCGGGCTCTGTGATGAGTTTTGCCGGGGCTGACCCGGTCCGCTCGGGACTGGCCGAGGACGCCAGTGACGAGCACGGTTTTGGTTGTGAACCCTTTTCGTGTCACGTTCAGGTGCGAGCGCACGCTGACCCGGTTGCCGCCAGCGCCCGGGTTTCTGGTGGTGAACTCGTGGTGAGCCTCCTGGAGCCCCTGCTCGGTGTTGCCCCCGGACAGAGTGCGGTTATCTATGGGGGAACCCGAGTTCTCGGCCAGTGCACCATTGATCGCACCGTGAGTGCCCTGCAGGAGGTCAGCAGTGGCTGAGGCCCTGCGCCGACGTGTCATCATCCTCGGCTCCACCGGCTCCATTGGCACCCAGGCGCTGGAGGTGATTCATCGCAATCCAGAGCGTTTCGAGGTGGTGGGCCTTGCCGCCGGGAAGAACACAGACCTTGCCCGGTCGCAAGCGGACGCACTGGGCCTTGACCACCGACGTGTGGTGTTTGGGGCTGCGGATGCCACCGCGCTCATTGGCGATGTGTCCTGCGATGTGGTGCTGAACGGCATCACCGGTTCCGTGGGACTCCTGCCCACCCTGGCCGCGTTGGAATCTGGTGCCACGCTGGCTTTGGCCAACAAGGAGAGCCTGATTGTCGGGGGCAACCTGGTCTTGGATGCGAGAGTGCGCCCAGACCAGATTGTTCCGGTGGACTCCGAGCACTCGGCTTTGGCTCAAGCGCTGATGGCCGGTTCGCACTCCGAAGTAGCAAAACTGATTGTGACGGCGAGTGGTGGTCCGCTCCGCGGGCGCACCGCAGAGTCCCTGGCGGGAGTAACACCCGAGGAGGCGCTCGCCCACCCCACGTGGAACATGGGTCTCGTGGTGACCACCAACTCCGCCACCCTGGTCAACAAGGGCCTTGAAGTGATTGAGGCTCACCTGCTTTTTGATATTCCCTTCTCGCGCATCGAGGTCACGGTGCACCCGCAATCGGTGGTCCACTCCCTGGTGGAGTTCCACGACGGCTCCACCCTCGCCCAAGCGTCCCCGCCGGATATGCGGGTTCCTATTGCGTGGGGCTTGAGCTGGCCCGATCGAATTCCCGGCGTGATGCCGGGAATTGACTGGAGTGAGTCCCACACCTGGACTTTTGAACCCCTGGATGAGGCGGTGTTCAAGGCAGTGTCGATGGCGAAAGACGCGGGTGAGCGAGGAGGGACGTTCCCGGCGGTGTTTAACGCCGCGAATGAGCAGGCGGTTTATGCCTTCCACCGAGGAGAAATCCCTCTGCCGGGCATTATCGAGGTCATCTCGCACGCACTGGATCACCATCAACCCCAGGGGATGTCGGTGGAGGCGGTCTTGGAAGCAGAGCGCGTTGCCCGCGATGTCGCTGATGCGTTCATCACGGCACAGCGTTCCTAAAGCTTTCTAAGCTCGCTCGTCGGTGGGCTCCAATAGAGTGTGCGCGTGGACACCGTATTGCTCTTCATTCTGGGCGTGGTTGTCGTTGCGCTGGGCCTTGTGGTCTCTATTGCTCTTCACGAGTGGGGGCATTACTACCCCGCTAAAAAGTTTGGTGTGTACATTTCCCAGTTCATGATCGGCTTTGGCCCCACGCTGTTCTCCCGAAGAAAAGGGGATACCGAGTACGGGATTAAAGCCATTCCACTTGGCGGATATGTAGCGATGGCGGGGATGTATGCGCCCCAGGGCCCCGACAAGAAAACAGAGACCTCGACAACAGGTTTTTTTGATCAGGTAGTCGGAGAGTCCTCCCTCACCGAGGCCGCCACCGAGGCCATCACCGAGGTCGAGATCGACTCCCGAAGTTTTTACCGGCTGCCCTTGCACCGGCGGATCATCATCATGCTCGGTGGACCGGTCATGAACTTATTCATCGCGATTGTGCTGTACGCCTTGGTTCTGATGGGGTTCGGTGTCCCGTCCTTGAGCCTGACGGTGGGGTCCGTCTCCGAGTGTGTGGTGCCGGCCACGGAGTCCAGGAGCGAGTGCCTTCCTGATGACCCGGCGGCTCCCGGGGCTGCCGCTGGCATACTTCCCGGGGATCAAATCCTCAGTGTTGCCGGTGAGGACATTGATGAGTGGTTCCGCTTGACCGAGGTTATTCGGACCTCACCAGGGCGCCCTGTGGACGTCGTGGTGGATCGAGGCGGTGATGTGTTGCAGCTGAGCGTGACGCCGCTGCTGAGCGAGCGCTACGCGTTTGACGAGTCCGGTGAGATTCTGGTGGATGAGGCGGGAAACCCCGTCGTGGAATATGTCGGGTTTGTGGGTATTGGATCTTCTTTGGAGAACCAGCGGCAGAGTGTCATCACCGTTCTGCCAGCGGTCTGGGACAACGTTGTCGGAGTGGTCCGCGTGATTGCCACCCTGCCCCAGCGCCTTGTCGATGTGGCTCAAGCGGCTTTTGGGCCTGAAGAGCGCGACCCGAATGGTCCTCTGAGTGTCGTGGGGGTCGGGCGGATTGCCGGCGAAATTGCCTCGGTGGAGAGCCTGGCTGTCCGGGACCGGATAGCGAGCCTTGTGGGAATTGTCGCTTCCCTCAATGTTGCGCTGTTCGTATTCAACCTCATACCGCTGCTGCCCTTGGATGGTGGGCACGTTGCCGTGGGACTCTACGAGGGGGTGAAGCGTCGGCTGTATCGGGTGCTGGGGAAGAAGGATCCAGGACCGGTGAACGCCAGTTCCCTGATTCCCGTGACGCTGGTTGTTGTGGTGATACTGGGGGGCATGAGCCTGTTGCTGATGTATGCCGACATTGTGAACCCGATACGACTGTTTTCCTAGGACTCACGGTGCTTGCCTGTGAGCACCGATTCAGTTTCACGGCTTAAGCTAAGACCACCCGCCTCCAGTATTTGGGGGCTCACTTTGGAAGGACGGGGCGAGAGTGCCAGCAGTCAACCTGGGATTACCCAAAGTCCCGGAAACCCTCAACCCCCGTCGCCCGACCCGACAGATCAAGGTCGGGAAAATCATGGTCGGGAGCGAACACCAAATCAGTGTGCAGTCGATGACGACCACGCAGACCACCGACATCAACGGAACCCTGCAACAGATTGCTGAGCTCACCGCCACGGGGTGTGACATCGTGCGTGTGGCCGTCCCCACGGGTGATGACGCGGAGGCCCTACCCATCATCGCCAAAAAGAGCCAGATTCCCGTCATCGCGGACATTCACTTCCAGCCCAAGTATGTGTTTCAAGCCATTGATGCCGGGTGTGCTGCGGTTCGCGTGAACCCCGGAAACATCAAGAAGTTCGATGACCGGGTGGGAGAGATTGCGAAGGCCGCTAAGGATGCTGGAGTGAGTCTCCGCATCGGCGTTAACGCGGGATCGCTCGATCCTCGTCTGTTGGAGAAATACGGCAAGCCCACCGCGGAAGCTCTCGTGGAGAGCGCCGTGTGGGAAGCAAGCCTTTTTGAAGAGCACGATTTTCACGACTTCAAAATCTCGGTCAAGCACAACGACCCCATTGTCATGGTGAAGGCCTACCGCCAACTTGCTGAGCGGGGTGACTGGCCGCTGCACCTCGGAGTGACCGAGGCTGGTCCGGCTTTCCAGGGCACTATAAAGTCCTCCGTTGCTTTCGGGATTTTGCTGGCGGAGGGAATCGGGGACACCATCCGGGTGTCGCTCTCTGCTCCGCCCGCCGAAGAAGTCAAAGTGGGGCTCAAGATTCTGGAGTCTTTGAACCTGCGCGAGCGCAAGCTCGAGATTGTGTCGTGCCCGAGTTGTGGGCGGGCCCAAGTGGATGTTTACACACTTGCCGAGGACGTCACCAAGGGCCTCGAAGGTATGACGGTTCCGTTGCGCGTGGCAGTCATGGGATGCGTGGTGAATGGGCCCGGAGAAGCTCGAGAGGCTGACCTCGGTGTTGCCAGCGGTAACGGCAAGGGCCAAATCTTTGTCAAGGGTGAGGTCATCAAGACCGTCCCGGAGTCGGAGATTGTCCAGACCCTGATCGAGGAAGCCAACCGGCTTGCGGCGGAAATGCCCGATGCTCCCCAGGGCGCACCCGAGGTTGTCACCGCCTAAGCCCCGGTAGTCTGTTCGGGTGCCCACACTTCTCTCCCAGCTCTTTGTCCGAACACTTCGCGAGGACCCGAGCGATGGCGATGTTGCCAGCCACAAGTGGTTGGTGAGGGCGGGCTATATCCGCAAGCAGGCCCCCGGTATTTTCGCCTGGCTTCCGATGGGTTTGCGTGTTCGCCAAAAGGTTGAGCGCATCGTTCACGAGGAAATGCAGGCCGCGGGAGCCCAACACGTCCACTTTCCCGCGCTACTGCCCAAGGAGCCCTACGAGGCAACGGGGCGTTGGGACGAGTATGGGGATGGCATTTTCCGCCTCAAGGACCGCAAAGGGGCGGAGTATCTTCTGGCGCCAACCCACGAGGAAGTCTTTACCCTGACGGTGAAAGATTTCTTCTCCAGTTACAAAGATCTGCCCCTGATGATCTACCAGATCCAGGACAAGTATCGCGATGAAGCCCGCCCACGTGCCGGTCTGCTGCGTGGCCGCGAGTTTTCGATGAAGGACGCCTACTCCTTTGATTACACCGATGAGGGTTTGGAGAAGTCGTATCAGGCTCAGCGGGACGCCTACGAGCGAATCTTTCAGCGCCTGGGGCTCGAGTATGTAATTGTGCAAGCCGATGCGGGAGCAATGGGCGGCTCTCGCAGCGAAGAGTTCCTGCACCCCACGGACGTGGGGGAGGACACCTTCGTTCGCACCGATGGTGGTTATGCGGCAAACGTGGAGGCCTACCGAGTCACCCCACCGGCTCCGATTCCCTTTGATCAGGCTCCCGACCCCGTCGTGTTTGATTCTCCCGATACCCCGACGATTGACACCCTTGTGGCCTTGGCGAACGAGCGCCACCCGAAAGAGGACGGCGCTTGGGAGGCGGCTGACACTCTCAAGAACGTGGTGCTCAAGCTGACCCAGCCGGAGGGAGAGTCTGAGCTGGTGATTGTGGGGATTCCTGGTGATCGAGATGTGGACATGAAGCGGGCCGAGGCGTTCTTTGGCCCCGCAATCGTGGAACAGGCCGAGGACGCTGACTTCCGCAAGCACACAGCGCTGGTCAAGGGATACATCGGCCCGTGGTCAGCCACCGGAGCCGTGTTGGGGGAGAAGTCCTCCAGTGGCATCAGATTCCTTGTCGATCCTCGAGTGGTGGAGGGAACCTCCTGGGTAACCGGAGCCAACGAGCACGAGAAGCATGTGTTCAATCTGGTGTGTGGTCGAGACTTCACTCCCGATGGTGTGGCCGACATTGCTTCTGTGCGCGAGGGGGATGAAGCTCCTGATGGGTCAGGTCCGCTGAAAGCTGCTCGCGGAATGGAAATCGGGCACGTGTTCCAACTCGGACGCAAATACGCCGAAGCTTTGGGGCTCCAGGTCCTGGATGAGAATGGCTCCCTCGTGACGGTCACCATGGGCTCCTACGGCATTGGGGTTACCCGCCTGGTTGCGGTGCTTGCCGAGGCCAATCACGACGACAAGGGTTTGATGTGGCCCGAGGCCGTGGCGCCTTTTGACGTTCACATTGTGGCGGCGGGCAAAGATCAGGTCGTGTTCGACGTTGCTGCTACTTTGTCGGCAACTCTGGAGGCCGCTGGGCACGACGTCTTATACGACGATCGACCCAAGTTGTCACCCGGTGTGAAGTTTGCTGATGCTGAAATTCTCGGGGTCCCGCGCATCGTGATCGTGGGCCGCGGAGCCGCTGAAGGTATGGTCGAGTACTGGGATCGTCGCAGTGGTGAGCGCACCGAGATGCCCCTGGCAGACGTGCCGGGAGCACTCGCTCCCTAGGGTCGGGTAGCCCAAAAAGAGCCCCACTTGTACTCTGGTGGGGCGGATACGATACATTTCGCTCAGATAACCGAACAGGAGGGCCTCTCATGGATATCGACCTGAGTGTGCTCAAGCTCATGGAGTCTGAGCGTGAAATCCCGTTTGACGAGCTTGTCGTGATCATCGAGCAAGCCATTTTGACCGCGTATGAGAAGCACACGGGGATTGCTGACTACCGTGGCCAACTCAGTGACCCCCATGCTCCTCGCGCCCGCGTGGAATTGGACCGCAAGAGTGGCCACGTCATCATTTTCATCCCCATCCTCAACGAGGAGGGCGAGAAAACCGGTGAAGAGGTCGACAGCCCCGAAGATTTTGGGCGGATCGCTGCCCACGCCGCAAAGCAGGTCATCAATCAGCGCCTGCGCGACATTGGTGATGACCGAATCCTTGGCGAATATCGCGGGAAAGATGGCGACATCGTGTCGGGAATCGTCCAACAGGGCCCAAACCCCCGGATGATTCACATCAACCTGGGTGAAGTGGAGGCAATTTTGCCACCGGAGGAGCAGGTGCCGGGCGAGACTTACGAGCACGGCTCCCGCTTGCGGGTGTATGTCACCAAAGTTGAGAAGGGCACGAAGGGCCCCTCGATCACCGTGAGTCGCACCCACCCGGGACTGGTCCGCAAGCTTTTCGCAATGGAGGTTCCCGAGATACACCAAGGGTTAGTCGATATTGCCTCCATCGCTCGCGAGGCCGGACACCGCACGAAAATCGCCGTGAAGGCACTGGAGCCCGGCATTAACGCCAAGGGTGCCTGCATCGGGGAGCTCGGCCAGCGGGTTCGTGCGGTTCAGGCAGAGTTGGGGGAGGAGAAGATCGACATCGTCGATTTCTCGGAGGATCTCGCCCAGTTTGTGGCTAACGCTCTCTCCCCGGCTAAAGTCACGAGCGCCTTCATGCTGGACGAGGCGGCGAAGCAGGTTCGGGCGTTAGTTCCGGACTATCAACTCTCGCTTGCCATTGGCAAAGAGGGCCAAAATGCCCGGCTTGCGGCCAAATTGACGGGCGCAAAGATCGACATTCAGCCCGATTCCGTGATGGATTCTTAGCCACCAAGCACGCCCGAGGCGTGCCGAAGGCGATGGAGGGGACTACAATGGGAGTTTCCAGGCGTTGCCTGGGTTGTCACGAGTCAGACAGCACAGAAAATCTTCTGCGGTGTGTGGCACGAGACGGCCAGGTGGTCGTGGATGAGAAAGAAAGAGAACCCGGACGTGGTGCGTGGGTGCACCGCAATCAGGAATGTCTCTCTCGCTCTCTTCAACGGCGGGCATGGAGCAGAGCTCTGAAAACCGGGGCTTCGCTAGAGTGCTCCGCATTGGATAACCTCAGTAGGTCACCCGACCTCGCTAAGACAAGGCTGAATGGCTAATGGAATCCTCATGAGTGGCTCGAAATGAGCCTCGTTTGTAGGTAAAGGCGCGCCCTGGCTGGGTGTGCCCAGACAGGAGAATTGTGGCTGCAAAAGCACGCGTGCACGAAATAGCCGCGGAATTGGGTATCGACTCAAAACGCACCTTGGAGAAGCTGAAGGAAATCGGCGAGTTCGTCAAGGGTCCTTCATCGACGATTGAACCTCCTGTGGTTCGTAAGCTCAAAGCAGCATTCGCCGAAGAGGGCGTTGTCCCCGTCGAGGTCGAGAAAAAGCCAGAACCCAAGCCCGCCGCCAAGCCAGCGCCGGCACCCGCTCCCGAAGCTGCCCCCGAGGTCGCTCCCGAGCCTTCGGCCCCTCCCGTCGAAAAACCAGCGTCTGAAGCTCCCCCCGCCGCTAAGGCTGGGGCGCCAGGCATTCCTCGACCAGGAAACAACCCTTTTGCCTCGAGTCAGGGCATGTCTCGTCCCGGCATTCCACGCCCGGGAAACAATCCCTTCGCTTCTGCCCAGGGAATGGGTCGTCCCACTCCCGGTCGCCCCGGTCAGGGCGCTACACCCCAACGCCCCCTCGATCGTGAAGGCGGCGCACGGGCTCCTTTCCAAGCACGTCAGGGCGCACCCGGTGGACGTCCAGGCGGTCCCGGTTTCGCTGGTCCCGGCGGTGCACCAGGAGGTGGACCCGGTGGCGGTCGTCCCGGTGGTGGTCGTCCGGGAGCCGGAGGACGCGGCAGGGGACCCGGAGGGGGAACCGCGGGAGCCTTTGGTCGCGGGGGTGGCAAGAGTAAATCGCGCAAATCCAAGAGGACGAAGCGTCAAGAGTTTGAAATGCGGGAGGCGCCGAGCTTAGGCGGTGTCACCATCCCCCGTGGGGATGGGTCCACCGTTATTCGTCTGCGCCAGGGCGCATCGATGAGCGATTTTGCCGACAAGATTGAAAACTTGACGGGTTTCCCGGTTCCTCCGGGAAACCTGGTGACCGTCCTCTTCCAGTTGGGCGAAATGGCCACCGCCACCGAGTCCCTCGACGCTGCAACATTTGAGGTGTTGGGTGTTGAGCTTGGCTACAAAGTGCAGATTGTCTCCCCAGAGGATGAAGATAAGGAGCTTCTCGAGAGCTTCGATATTGACCTCGACGAGGAAGAGAACGACGAGGACTTGGTCATCCGTCCTCCCGTGGTGACCGTTATGGGTCACGTCGATCACGGTAAGACAAAACTGCTGGACGCTATTCGAAGTGCCAACGTGGTAGCTGGTGAGGCGGGTGGAATCACCCAGCACATCGGCGCCTACCAGGTGTGGACGGAGCACGAGGGTATCGAGCGCGCCATTACCTTCATCGATACACCCGGTCACGAGGCGTTCACCGCTATGCGTGCTCGTGGAGCCCAGGTCACCGATATCGCGATTCTGGTGGTGGCTGCGGATGACGGCATCATGCCGCAAACGATTGAGGCGTTGAACCACGCGCAGGCTGCCGGAGTGCCCATTGTGGTCGCCATCAACAAGATGGATGCCCCCGGTGCGAAAGCGGACAAAGTTCTGCAGCAGCTCACCGAGTTTGGTCTCGTCGCTGAGGAATACGGCGGAGACACTCAGGCCGTGAAGGTTTCGGCGCTGAAGGGTGAGGGAATCACGGAGTTGCTGGATGCGGTGTTGCTCACCGCGGATGCCGGTCTTGACCTTCGGGCCAACCCGCACCGCACGGTGCGCGGTGTCGCCATCGAAGCCCGCCTGGACAAGGGTCGTGGAGCGGTGGCCACCGTGTTGGTCCAGTCAGGAACTCTCCGTGTGGGTGAGGCCATCGTGGCCGGAACCGCGTATGGACGGGTGCGAGCCATGATCGATGAGAATGGTGAATCGGTGGACGAGGCATACCCCTCGAGGCCTGTTGCCGTCCAGGGTCTCTCCAGCGTTCCTCGAGCCGGCGACAGCTTCATCGTCACCGACGATGACCGCACTGCTCGCCAGATTGCGGAAAAGCGTGAAGCGGCAGAGCGTAATGCCCTGCTCGCGAAGGCTCGGAAGCGCATCAGCCTTGAGGACTTCACTAAGGCTCTGGAGGACGGCAAGATCGAGTCGCTCAACCTGATTCTGAAGGGTGACGTGTCCGGTGCAGTTGAGGCGCTGGAAGAGTCGCTGCTGAAAATCGAGGTAGATGACACGGTTCAGTTGCGCATCATCCACCGAGGTGTGGGTGCAATCACCGAGAGCGATGTCAACCTGGCCACCATCGACAACGCAATCATCGTGGGATTCAACGTCCGGCCCGACTCGAAGGCGCGCGAGCGTGCCCAGCGAGAAGGCGTGGACGTTCGCTTCTACTCCGTCATCTACAACGCTCTGGAAGAAATTGAGGGCTCCCTGAAGGGAATGCTCAAGCCCGAGTTTGAAGAGGTTCAATCCGGTGTTGCCGAGGTTCGCGAAGTCTTCAAGTCTTCCAAGGCGGGAACCATCGCGGGATGCATCGTGCGCTCAGGAACCATCACCCGAAACGCGAAGGCCCGTGTTATTCGCGACGGTGTGGTTCTCGCGGACAACCTCACCATCGATTCCCTGCGCCGGTTCAAGGACGACGTCACCGAGGTCAAGACTGACTTCGAGTGCGGTATCGGCTTGGGCAAGCTCAAGGACATTCAGATTGGTGACGAGATCGAAACCATCGAGATGAAAGAGAAGGTGCGTGTCTAACAACTCGCCTCGGGCCAGAAAGATGGCCGACTTGATTCGCCAGATTCTGGCAGAGCGCCTCCAAAAGGGGTTGCGCGACCCTCGAATGGGGTATGTGACCATCACGGATGTTCACGTGACGGGGGACCTCCAGCACGCCAGTGTTTTTTACACAGTGCTGGGGGACGAGAAAGAGCGTGCTGACACGCACACCGCACTGTCGGCCGCCACCGGGATGCTTCGCACTGAGGTGGGAAAAAACATCACGGCCAGGTTGACGCCATCTCTGGAGTTTGTGCCGGATGGCATTCCAGAAAACGCGGCGGCCATTGAGAGCCTTCTCCAGGAGGCTCGGGAACGCGACGCCGAGATAGAGCGTCAAAAGGGGACCGCGCAATACGCTGGTGATGAGGACCCCTACAAAGTCCCCAAGTCGGACCAGCAGTAGCAAGAGGCTAAGGAGCACCGCATGTCCATGGAGCGCGACGATCCTCGTCAGTACCACATTGCTCTCGCCGAGGGCGATGTGGGACGCTATGTTTTCTTGCCCGGTGATCCTGGCCGATGTGAACTGATTGCGTCATATTTTGATGACCCGGTGAAGGTTGCCTCCCACCGTGAGTACGAGACCTGGTCTGGCTATCTCGAGGGCGAAAAAGTCTCAGTGACCTCGACCGGTATTGGTGGCCCCTCGGCCGCTATCGCGATGGAGGAGTTAGTCGCCATCGGGTCGGACACTTTTGTTCGGGTGGGGACGTCGGGGTCGATGCAGGACCACATCAAGCCCGGCGATATTGCTGTTGTGTCAGCGGCGATCCGTGATGAAGGCACCAGCGTCCACTATCTGCCTATTGAGTTCCCCGCCGTTGCCGATGTGGACCTCACGGGGGCGCTGACACAGGCAGCCCGAGGTATGGGCGCAACGGTTCACGTAGGGGTTTCGCAATCCAAAGATTCCTTCTATGGTCAACACTCACCCCAGCGAATGCCCGTTGCGGGCCGCTTGGCAGAGCGCTGGAGCGCATGGATGGGAGGCGGAGCAATCTGCTCCGAGATGGAAGCAGCTCCGCTCTATATCGTCGCTTCTGTGTTGGGTGTCCGGGCAAGCGGAATCATGATGGTGATGGGGCACCCGGACCAGTCCCCGATGAGTCCCGAGGAGTGGGACGCTTCCAAAGTTGAGAACCTTCTCCCCGTCGCGATTGAAGGTATGCGGGAGATAATCCGCAGAGATAAGGCCGCTCTCTAGAGAGCGAGCGCTATCCCCTCAGCCTCGCGCACGGCCAATCCGTCCTGAAGTAGGGACTCAAGAGCGCGTTCGTACTGGGCTGGGTCATGCCACAGGGTGATCAAAAAGCCCTCAGGCACCGGAGTGTCACTGTGACGAAGCTCCCGCAGAATTATTCCTCGGACTTGGCGATCACTACCCTCAAAGCGGGCCTGCCGGGGAGCCTTTGTGCCCTCATACGCCGGGTATCCAGCCAAGCGCCACGCGCACGCGTCACGGAGGGGGCACTGTTCACAGTGCGGTGTGCGAGCCGTGCACACGATGGCCCCCAGTTCCATCAGGGCTTTAGCTCCCTGGACTTGGGTGTCCGCGCTCTGTGGGGAGAGAGCCTCCCACACGGCTTCTCGGTCCGCCGTGGTGCGCGGTGGTCCAGCCTCGGCCTGGCCACCAATAGCACGTGCGATCACCCGGCGGACGTTGGTATCCACCACAGGTTCCGGGATACCAAAAGCGAATGTTCGAATAGCTCTGGCTGTGTAGTCACCGATGCCCGGGAGGGACAGCAGAGCATCGAGGTCTTGAGGGACTTGCCCGTGGTGGTTCTGGCTGATCGCCGTTGCTGCCTGGTGCAAGCGCATGGCTCTTCTGGGGTAGCCCAGTCGACCCCACGCACTGACAGCGTCTGCTTGGGACGAGCTCGCAAGATCGGGAGCTGTTGGCCATCGGGCCATCCATTCGTGCCACACGGGCTCAACGCGCGCCACCGGCGTTTGTTGAAGCATCACCTCGGAGACCATGATTCCCCAGGGCGAGCAGGATTCGTCACGCCACGGCAACGGCCTGTGGTGGAGGGTGAACCACTTGGCAAGAGACGGGATATCCACGGTGCCACGGTATAACCCCTGACTGGTGTTTTCACAGACGATGGCCCTAGCCTGAGCCCATGAAGGTCTTGGTGACAGGCGCTACCGGCTACGTCGGGGGCCGACTTGTGCCGAAGCTCCTGGAGCAGGGATACCAGGTTCGCGTTCTCGCGAGAGATCCCCACCGCCTTGATGGCGTGCCCTGGCAGGGCGATGTGGAGACAATCAAGGGTGACCTGCAGGTGCAAGCGGACGTGGCCCGAGCAGTGGACTCCATTGATGTCGTCTACTACCTCGTCCACTCGATGTCGAGCGCGGGGGATTTCGAAGAGATTGAACGGACAGTGGCCACCTTGGTCGCCCAGGAGTCTCTCTCTGCAGGAGTGAAACGCATTGTCTACCTGGGCGGTCTCCACCCTGAAGGTCCGCTGTCTAGGCATCTGGGATCTCGCAAGGAGGTGGGCGACATTCTCTTGGCCTCTGGTGTTCCCACCATCGCTTTGCAGGCCGGGGTCATTATCGGTTCAGGGTCTGCCAGTTTTGAGATGATTCGCAACTTGACCGATATTTTGCCGGCGATGCCCGCCCCCAAATGGGTCCGCAATCGCATTCAGCCCATCGCCATCCGCGATGTTCTGCACTATTTGGTGAAGTCAGCTGAACTTCCCCCCACGCTCAACAGGGCTCTCGACATTGGCGGACCCGACGTCTTCCGTTACTGGCAGCTGATGAATGGTTATGCGGTCGTGGCTGGTTTGAAGGAGCGGCTTATTGTTGCGCTGCCGGTGTTGTCTCCCTGGTTGGCCTCCCAGTGGGTCAATCTCGTGACCCCCATTCCTCGGAGCCTTGCCGTGCCGATTATTGAGTCCCTGCTGCACGATGCGGTGATGAAAAACCACGACATTGACGACGTGATTCCGCCTCCCGCGGAAGGGTTAATTGGATATCGCAAAGCCGTCGAGTTGGCACTGGTCCGGATGCGCTCCGGTGAGGTGGAAACCTCTTGGCGAAATACTGAAGTGATTGGGGCTCCCTCCGATCCGCTCCCGAGCGACCCCGAGTGGGCAGGGCACAAGGTGTACACCGACACCCGAGAGGTCACGGTGGATGCCCCCTCCGAGGACCTGTGGGCAGTGGTGGAGAGTATCGGCGGCGACAATGGCTGGTATTCCTTGCCGGTTGCCTGGGCGGCCCGGGGACTGCTCGACAAAATGGTTGGGGGAGTGGGTATCCGTCGCGGGCGTCGTGACCCCAACAAACTTGTCACCGGCGATGCTCTCGATTTTTGGCGGGTCGAGAAAATTGAGCGCGACACCTTTTTGCGCCTCCGAGCGGAAATGAAGGTGCCGGGGTTGGCCTGGCTGGAATTTACCGTCACGCCGATCACCGACCAGAAAAGTACTTTGACTCAACGCGCAATCTTCTTCCCTCAAGGGCTGGGCGGTCGCCTGTATTGGATGGCGGTCACACCGCTACACGGCATAGTGTTTGCCGGAATGGCCAAGTCCATGGGCAAAACGGCGGAGCAGCGGTTTTCTGCCCGGGTATTGGCAACCGCTAAATAGGCGGTACACTGGGAGAGCACCTCGGTCACTGAAACGGTTCACGTTCAGGTCTGATCGTTTGTGTCGGTCTCGCATCACGGGCGAGGCAGGGTGTGGTCACGGGGACAGGTTCTCCAGCTCCACACATTCCTAGGTTGTCTCAAGGAGAAGAATGGCCCAGTCAGGCCCCTCACGCACCCGGTCGCGCCCCTCTGGCGCCAAAAGGGGACGCAAGAAGCCCATCGATGATGAGGGCATCATCCCGATTCTTGCGCGTGCGGTTCGTGAAGTTGAATCGGCTGCGGGTCGCGGAAAAGTGACCGCCGGCAATCGAGTCAAGTTTCACGTCACGGCCCTGCTCGTTCGTGAAGAGCGCGCTAAAGCCAAAGAAAACGCAGCGCTGTCGGTCGCTGAACGGCAAGAAACACTCAAACGTCTGGATGGTTTGGCGTCCATCATGGCGAAGACAGCTGCTAAAGACACCAGCTTGATTCAATTGCTGGCTCCCGAGGCCA
>JAQBZV010000120.1 GCA_027728145.1 Actinomycetota bacterium
CTGCTGGAGGATTTTCACCCCAAGGTTGAAGAGCTTGGTTGGCGAGGGGCTTTTGAAAGTGCTGCCGGTCTCTCCCTCGAGGATTTCGACGCGGGCTTCACTGGCTTCATGGAAAAATCCAACGAGGATCGATTGCGAATCCTCACAGTGAAGTAGACCCTTCGGGCGTTCATACGAGTGCTGATTTCGCCTTCTCGCTGGGAACTCCGTCAACCCGAATGCGTCTTGTGGCTCTCTGTGGCAACTTCTTGGGTTGACGTGGGCCAGGGGAAAGAGTGATGGCGAACAACAGTGTCGATGAAATCAACGGTGCGGGCCACTCCGTCCTCTGCCCGGACAAGACCGCCAACCTGGGCAGTTTTCTGATTGACCGCTTTGTTTCCCTTCATGTCCAGGATCGCCTTTCCGACGGTTTCTTCGGTCACGGAAGAGCTACCCACGATGCCTAGGTAGCGTCCGAGGCCTCGTGCTTCAGTTAATGATCCGTGAAAGGGTTGATCGCCCTGCATTGCGCACACGACACTTGGACGCCCGGAGCGAAGCGCGGCAGCGAATGTGCCGGCGCCACCGTGGTGAACGATGACTGAGCATTGTGGGAAGAGCCAGTCATGCGGGCAAGAGTCGATTTCGTAGATATTGCTCTGAGCCCACTCGTACAGTGCCTCGCCCCGCTGTGTTGAGGTGTCCAGCGCTTCCCGGCTTAGTCCAGCCCAACCCCCGAGCAGCACACCAGGTGTGCCCGCTTCGTATAGCGCGCCGATGGCCAAGGTCGAGAGGCGCTGGCGAAACTCAGCGTTCGATTTCATACTTCCAAACCCGATGTACACGGGCTTTTTCGTCAGAAAACTGACGAGAGACTCCGGTGGGGCAAAAGCTGTCTCTTCTTTCAGAACCCAGGAGCCCGACACAATTTTTTCTTTCGGCCATCCTGTCGGCTGCGAAAAAATTGTGGTCGGGGTGGCGCAGACTTGGGGAAAGTCGTGGGGCCAAATTTTGTACTTGGTGCCATCGGGATACCGTGTGGGGTTGATGCCGACGGCTTCCCGAGCCGCGGAAAATTTAGCCCGCCACATCTTGGGGTAGAGAAAGCCTTTGAAGCGGTAAAGGCTGGAATTGAGCCACCGCGGGACTCTACCCACCGTCATTTGGAACAGCGGATAGTCAGGAGTGGGGTGGTTGATCTGCAGATCAAAGGTCATGACCGGCACACGCAAAGCTTCAGCGATGGCTACATAAGCGCCATACACAATGTTGGGAACCAACAGTACGTCGGGGTTGAACTCTTGTGCGGCCTCGAAAGCGCGTTTCACATCAGAACGCTGCAGATCAACATACTCGGCACTGTTGATGTACTGCCGTCCGAATTTTGCAAGTTTCATCAGGCCGCTGAGGGATCGATCAGACAGGTCGACTTCGCCAAATAGCTGTTCGACAAAGCCTGCGATACTTTCGCCGGCTGCAACGAAGGGCACACCATACGATTCGAGAAGGTCGGTGGATGGCGGCGTCGCAAATACCAGCACCTCACGGCCAATATTTTTGAGGTGAGTGGCTAGGGCTGCGACCGGCTGAATGTCCCCGCGGGACCCCCAAGCGATAAGCATCACGCGTTGAGGCGCTCCCTCGGTGCCGTTAGAGCCGCCCATGTTTTTCCTCCTCCTGCTTCACCAACAACCCTCGCTAGGTCCTAATAAGCCCGCGATCCGACCTTTGGCCCTGTTGATCGTCAAGTCGCGTGCAACATTTTGCTTGCCATTGGTCTTGACCAGGCCAGAAATAGCAATCGCAGCGATCATCTAACTGTTTTCTTTATGGCCGCGGTGGCCGGAAGAAATACTCCGTCCTGCATCATCTCTTGATTGGCATTCACCAACCTCGACGCAACTTGGTCGGAGCTGATTGGACCCCCCAAGGTTTGTTCGATCTGGCTCATAAAGAGCACTGACCCCAGACCACTAATCGTCATCATGAGTGCGGTGGTTTGCTTGTCGCTGATGTCTTTCAGTCGCCCCACTGCCTGCATTTGATCAAGTAGGGCCTCTGACTCGAGGAAAGCTGCGTCAAAGAGCCGTTGGGAATATTCTCCGCCCGCGAGCAGCGCCTGCCTAAAAAAGTTGAGCGAGGTAGTGCCCTTTGCCGCAAGGCTTTGCCAGTTCTCAACCTGGTGCGACCCATCATCCAACATGGCCGCCTTTTCATCAGCAACCCAATCGCCGAGGGTTTTCGAGATTGCTTCCTTCACCAGCGCATCCTTGGTCCCAAAGTGATGAACGAGTAGCGCGGGTGACACCTCAGCTTGCTTCGCAATAGAACGAAGCGACGTGCCGGCAAATCCCTTCTCGGCAAACATCTCAACCGCTATCGAGAGCAGCTGGTCTCTCGTGGTCTCTACTGAACGCATGTTCAAATACTAAACAGTTGTTCAAGAGCAGTCAAACAGCCGACTAACGAGGTCGTCTTCCGCCATCTCAGCTGGCCGCGAGACAACGGATGATGATGAGTTTCACCCGAATGTAAAGGGCCTTGGATGGCGCGAGGCGATTGCGGGCACCTCATGGGAAGACGTTAACTCAGAATCCGAGTCTTTGATCAGCCAATCGAGAGAGGAAAGACTGCAAATCCCTGCCTCAGAGCAGGTCGGCGATTTAGTCAATCACCAACAGCGCTATGTTGTGTCGTCACGATAATACTGACCCCAACCCGGGATGCTCGCCGGCGTTGAAGGGCGTGTATCGCCCCAAGGCGTCACTATGGTGCAACCACTGTCGCGGTGTGATGAATGCACATTTAGTGCACATCACCACCTCACACCCCCCAACACCATCCACGCTAATCCTCACCCGTTTACTGGCATCCGCAACGTCAGCTAACACCCTCTAACACCAGCTAATACCTAGGCACCGAACTCATAATCCGTCGGTCACGGGTTCAAGTCCCGTCCGCCCTAC
>JAQBZV010000121.1 GCA_027728145.1 Actinomycetota bacterium
CGGGCTCGACATTGAGGGTCTCGGAGAGGTGAGCGCGGCCGCACTCACCCAACCCCTGGAGCCCACAACCCCACCACTGGTGACCGAGGCCAGGCTTTTTGATCTGAGCGTGGAGGAGTTGTTCCCGATTCGAGTGCTGGTGCGTGATGCCGACACCGGAGAGGTCAAGAAAGACCCGAATACCGGGGGACCAGTCGTCCAGACCCCGTTCCAGCGAAAGCGACAGAAGAGCGACCCCGCCTGGGACCCTTCCTCCCCGGTGTTCCAGGGGACCGAAGAGTGGGTTCCCTCCAAGGCTGCGTATGAACTCATCGAGCAGTTGCAGAAAGCCAAAAGTCAGCCTCTGTGGCGGTTCTTGGTGAGCCTCAACATTCGTCACGTGGGCCCTGTGGCAGCACGTGCACTGGCGGAGGCGTTCACAACCCTGGACGCCATCGCCAGCGCAACCCCCGACGAGCTGGCCCAAGTAGAGGGCGTGGGGGAGACCATCGCGCAGTCCCTGCGGGAATGGTTTGCCTTGGAATGGCACCGGGAGATTATTGACTACTGGCGGCGCGCTGGCGTGAGCTTCGAGGATGCCTCCGCCCAGGCTTCTCCAGGAGAAGGAGTCCTGTCGGGGCTCACCATTGTGGTGACCGGAACAATCCCCGGTTTTGGTCGAGAGGAAGCGCAGGAAGCGGTCCGAGCTGCCGGGGGTAAACCCACGTCGAGTGTGAGCAAGAACACCTCACTGGTGGTCGCCGGTGAGGGTGCTGGCAGCAAAAGAACAAAAGCTGAGCAACTCGGGGTGCCGATTGTGGAGGCCGAATCATTCGCGGCACTGCTGAAGGATGGGCCCGGAGCTCTCTCGCTTTAGACTGAGAGCTCGACCAAGGAGATTCATGTCAGAAATGACCCCCGATGCCGTGCGCCATTTGGCGGGGCTTGCCCGCATTGCGCTCCGCGAGGAGGAAATCCTCCGTCTCGCGGGAGAGCTAGGAGCCATCGTCGACGCGGTGGAGGCCGTGCAGAGCGTTGCGGGCGATGATGTGCCCCCCACGTCACACCCGATTCCCCTGGGCAACGTCTTGCGCGACGACACGGTGGGAAACACCCTCACCACCGAGGAAGCACTCGCGGGAGCACCCGACCACGACGGCTCTCGATTCCGCGTCACCGCAATTCTGGGTGACGAACAGTGAGTGACCTCACAGCGCTCTCCGCGAGCGCTCTGAGTGACGCTCTGGCCTCCGGTGAGGCCTCCAGCGTGGAAATCACCGCCGCCCATATCGAGCGCATCGAGGCGACCGATAAGACCCTGGGGTCCTTTCTTGCCCGATCCGCTAACGCTCTGGAGCTGGCGGCACAAAGCGATGCACGCCGGAAGTCCGGGACGCAGACGTCCGTGTTGGATGGCGTCCCCATTGCCATCAAAGATGTGCTCTGCACCACCGACATGGTGACCACTGCGGGTTCTCGAATTCTTGAGGGATGGCTTCCGCCGTATGACGCGACGGTGGTGCGGAAGCTTCGCGAAGCGGGGTTGGTACCGCTGGGCAAAACCAACATGGATGAGTTTGCGATGGGGTCCTCCACCGAGCACTCCGGCTATCACGTGACCAAGAACCCCTGGGACATCACACGGGCCCCTGGAGGCTCTGGGGGTGGCTCTGCCGCCGCTGTGGCGTCTCGGCAGGCCCCTGTGGCCATTGGAAGCGACACGGGAGGCTCTATTCGTCAGCCCGCTGCCTTCACGGGCACCGTGGGCGTCAAGCCCACCTACGGCGGTGTCAGCCGCTATGGCGTTATCGCACTGGCATCATCACTGGATCAGGTGGGTCCGGTGTCGAGGACCGTGCGAGATTCTGCCCTCGTTCACGATGTGATTGGTGGGCACGACCCCCACGACTCCACCAGTATCCCCACCCCCTGGGTCTCTATGACCGAGGCAGCTGATGCCGGGGCGCGCTCGGAGAACCTCGCGGGGTTGCGCGTGGGCGTAGTGAAGCAGTTGGTGGGTGAGGGAATCCAGGCAGGTGTGACGCAGCGTTTTGACGAGGCGCTCGAGCTGATGGCTTCTCAGGGTGCGGAGATTGTGGAGGTCGACGCCCCACACTGCGAATACGCTGTTGCTGCCTACTACCTGGTGCTCCCCGCGGAGGCGTCGAGCAACCTCGCCAAGTTTGATTCGGTTCGCTTTGGCTTGCGGGTGACCCCGGAGGGGAGCCCCACCGTCGAGGATGTCATGTCCGCCACCCGCGATCAGGGTTTCGGTGATGAGGTCAAACGACGCATCATTTTGGGAACGTATGCCTTGAGCGCTGGGTATTACGACGCCTACTACGGCAGTGCGCAGAAGGTGCGCACCCTGATTCAGCGTGACTTTGCCCGTGCCTTTGAGACTGTCGACATTCTGGTGTCACCCTCAGCGCCCACTACCGCCTTCCCCCTCGGGGAGAAGCTGGATGACCCACTGGCCATGTGGGCGGGAGACCTCACCACAATCCCGGTGAACTTAGCCGGGATCCCGGGAATGTCTCTGCCCATGGGGCTTCACCCCGAGGAAGGTTTGCCCGTGGGGTTACAGCTGATGGCGCCGGCCTATGAGGACGCCAGGCTGTATCGCGCTGGCGCCACCCTGGAGCGACTTTTTGCCGCGCGCGATGGCTACCTAGTCTCTGAGCGAACCCCGGAGGTGATCTAGCCATGGCGAAGGATCAGCTGATGGATCTGGAGAAAGCTCTGGAGCTCTTTGAGCCGGTCTTGGGGTTTGAAGTCCACGTGGAGCTCTCCACCGACACCAAAATGTTTTCTGCAGCACCCAACCCGGCAGCGATGGACGAAGCCAGCGTAGATCCCAACACCTGTATTACGCCGCTGTGTCTGGGGCTTCCCGGCAGTTTGCCGGTGGTGAATGAGAAA
>JAQBZV010000122.1 GCA_027728145.1 Actinomycetota bacterium
GCGGTAGATGGGCCTGCGGGCAGCGGAAAGTCCAGTGTCTCGAAAGCGGTAGCTGCGCGCCTGGGGTACTCCTACTACGACACGGGAGCGGCCTATCGCGCACTGGCCTGGGCGGCACTCGATGCGGGTGTCGACCTGGATTCTGAAGAGGCTGTGGTCTCTATTCAGGACTCTGCAGACTACGTGGCGAGTGAGGACCCGAGTGCGCAGGTGTTCACGATTAACGGTGTCGATGTGAGCGAGGCCATTCGGGGTAGCGACGTCTCCGGATCGGTCTCCGCAATTGCCCGTCACCCCCGGGTGCGAGCGGGTTTGGTTCAGCACTTCCGTGACGTCATCGCGGCGTGCGAGCGTCCGGGAATAGTGATGGAGGGCCGCGACATCACCACCGTCGTCGCACCCGATGCCACCCTTCGCGTTCTTTTGACAGCCTCGGAGGATGTTCGCATTGCGAGACGGCAAGCGGAACTCTCCGGCCTCACCGCGGAGCCCGTGGGGGAGTCTCTCAAGGCGCGTGACCGGAGCGATCAGAGCGTTGTTGATTTTATGAATGCGGCTCCTGGAGTCACCGTGGTGGACTCTGGCCCTCTCACTTTTGACCAAACGGTGGACGCGATGCTCTCGCTCATCGACGATGCCTCAGGAGGCGCAGATGACTGATGAGCACACCACGATGGAGGACGATTTTGGGGATGACCCAGAATTAGCCGAGCGTCTCGCCAGTCTTGACGAAGCTGAGGGAGAAAAGAGAGCTGAGGCTCTTCGCCAGGGACTCGACGAGTATGAGCTAGAGGACGACGACGAGGACATCCTCGGAGGTCTGGAGGATGACGATGGTGAGTATCGTCCCCAACCCGCACTTCCCGTCCTCGCTGTGGTGGGGCGCCCCAATGTGGGGAAATCTGCGCTGGTGAATCGTATCCTCGGGCGCCGCGAAGCGGTGGTCCAGGACACTCCCGGTGTCACCAGAGACCGGGTGTCCTATAAGGCGCACTGGAACACCACCTCCTTCACCCTGGTCGACACCGGTGGGTGGGAGCCCGACGCTAAGGGGATTGCGCACTCTGTTGCCCTGCAGGCCGAGGTTGCGATTGATCTGGCCGATGCAATTCTGTTTGTGGTGGATTCCACAGTGGGCGCCACCGCTACGGATGAGCACGTGGTCAAGCTCTTGAGAGGAACATCACGCCCGGTGATTGTTGTGGCCAACAAGGTTGACGACCAACGCCAGGAGTCGGATGCGAGCGCATTGTGGAACCTTGGATTGGGAGAGCCCTGGCCGGTTTCAGCCCTGCACGGTCGGGGAGTGGCGGACCTTCTGGATCATGTCCTGACGGTCTTGCCCACCGAATCCGCTATTGCCAAACCCGAACCGGGAGGGCCCCGCCGGGTCGCTTTGCTGGGGCGGCCCAATGTGGGCAAGTCGAGCCTTCTCAACAAGGCAGCTGGTTCCGAGCGGGTCGTTGTGAACGAGCTCGCGGGCACCACACGGGATCCCGTGGACGAGCTGGTGAATATTGCGGGGCAAGCGTGGCGATTCGTTGACACCGCCGGTATTCGTCGCCGGGTCCACATGGCGCAGGGCGCTGACTTCTACGCGAGCTTGAGGACCACCGCGGCTCTGGAAAAAGCTGAGGTGGCGGTAGTTTTGCTCGACGTATCGGAACCGATTAGCGAACAGGATGTTCGCATCATTGATCTGGTGTTGGAATCAGGGCGGGCACTCGTGTTGGCGTTCAACAAGTGGGATCTGCTGGATGATGAGCGTCGTCGATACCTGGAGCGAGAAATCGAGCAGGATCTCGCTCACGTGGCGTGGGCACCGCGGGTGAATATCTCCGCAACAACCGGGCGACACATTGAGAAGTTGGTGCCCGCTTTGGAAGTTGCTTTGGAGTCCTGGGACCAGCGGGTTCCCACCGGGAAATTCAATGCGTTCTTGGCCGAGCTTGTGGCGGCGCACCCTCACCCCGTACGAGGGGGGAAACAGCCCCGCATTCTCTTTGGGACCCAAGCGTCGACAAGGCCCCCCACTTTCGTCTTGTTCACCAGTGGGTTCCTGGATCCTCAGTACCGGAGGTTCATCCAGCGTCGATTGCGGGAGATTTATGGTTTCGCGGGCTCACCGATTGTGGTCAACATGCGAGTCCGAGAGCGACGCGGGAAGAAAAAGTAACCATGTCGATGAAACCCCCGCCCCTGCCGCCGGATCATCTGCGAGACCCGGGCGATGCCTGGGTCGAGGGACCTGATGGCACCAAGTATTGGGGCAGATTCGGCGCTGCAGGTCTCCTGGTGCTTCACCCGCCTCGAGGAGTGCTTCTGCAGCTGCGGGCTGAGTGGTCACACAGTGGTGGGACCTGGGGAATTCCGGGGGGAGCGCTGAAACAGGGGGAGAGTGCTGCGGACGCGGCGTTTCGGGAGTCTCACGAGGAAGCGGGTGTTCCCGAAGATCAGGTTCGGGTGTTGGACACCAGCGTGCTAGATCTGGGTTTTTGGTCCTACACCACCGTGCTCGGAGTAGCGGATCACTACTTCGAGCCGGTGGCGATGGACCTTGAGAGCGCTGCTCTCGAGTGGGTGCCTATGAACGATGTCCTGGGCCGTGACCTTCACCCTTCCTTTGGTCGCGCATGGCCCGACCTTCGTGACCGTCTTCTCGCTCACCAGAGTGACCAGCACCAAGGTTAGAAGGCATTTGCTCCGGCGTGAGTGATCCGCCGTTATCTGCGGCGAGCTCAAAGAGGGGCAGGTGCGATTCGAGGGATGCGCGACGCAGGTTCTCGAGAACACGAATCAGCGTTTCGTTTTCTGTTTGAGTGAGGAGCTCGTCATACATTTCGACGTTC
>JAQBZV010000123.1 GCA_027728145.1 Actinomycetota bacterium
GACCGCCCTGGACTTCGCGGGTCTCTTTGTCCGTTACGTCTGGCGGCGGGTGTCCAACCGGATTCGATTGGCGCTCCGGGGACCGTCAGCGAAACCCCAATAGCCAACTCCCGTAGCTCACACCAGCAGCTGGTGTTCGGCGAGGTCCTTGTAGAGGGCTGAGCTAGAGAGCAATTCATCGTGGGTTCCCACAGCATCGACCTTCCCACCCTTCAACACAATGATCTGGTCGCTGTCGACCACGGTGGCGAGCCGGTGAGCAATCACGACCAAGGTTCTGTTTTTGGAAACCTTGTCGATTGCGGTCTTCATGAGCAATTCATTGGGTCCATCAAGTGACGAGGTTGACTCGTCGAGCAACAGAATGGGAGGAGCTTGAAGCAGCGCCCTGGCGATAGCCAGGCGCTGGCGCTCTCCACCGGAGAGAAGAACACCGCCCTCGCCCACTTCGGCATCAAGCCCCAGGGGGTCTCGATCAAGAATTGCGGTCAAGTTGACCTCCTCCAGGACCGCGAGGAGGTCTTGTTCGGTCGCAGCTGGTGAGCCGATCAGAAGGTTGTCTCGAATAGATCCTGCGAGGACTGGAGCATCCTGCTCCACATAGCCAAACAGTGAACGGAGGGAATACCGGGACAGTGCGGTCACATCGTGACCGAAGACACGGATAGTTCCTGACTGGGGGTCATAGAAGCGCTCCAGGAGCGAGAGCAGGCTGCTCTTCCCGGCGCCGCTCGGCCCCACAATGGCGGTCTTGCTTCCCACGGGAATCTGGAACGAGACGCCTTCAAGCACGGTGGCTCTTTGAGGGGGCAGAGTCAGTTCACCGGTGGCGAGCGACTCGAGATCATGGGTGCCCAAGGTTTCGGCGAGAACCTTCTCGGCTTCAGTCCGATGGGCAGATTCGGGGTAACGGAAGGAGACGCTCTCGAATTCGAGAGCCAGTGCTCCTTGGGGTGTGGGTGCAGCCTCCGTGGTTACAACGTCAGACTCGGTTTCGCTCGGCAGAGAAATGATTTCCTGAATCCGACCGAGCGCTCCCAAAGCTTGGTTGACCGAGGTGATCGCCCCAAAGGCCTGGCCAAGAGGCATGATCATCATGAAGAGGAACAAAATGAATGCCACTAGGTCGGCGACCGGGAGTGAGCCGCTCGCGACTCGGAAGCCCCCCACACCAAGAACGACGAGGAACGCTACTTGGAGAGCAATTCCGGAGACGGGGACGACCAGCGCAGAAATCTTGGCTACATCGAGGCCCAGTTTCCAGGCACCCTCGGCGTCCTTCTCAACACTGTGAATCTCGCGCTCGGTGGCGTTGGCTGCGCGAACCGTGCGAACGGCGCTTATGGCGCGCTCCACGCTTGAGGTGAGGTCTCCCACCTTGTCTTGGGCTTTGCGGCTGGCAACCCGAATCCTGCGGGAGAGTGTGACCACCGCGGTGACGGCAACGCTCACGACGAGAGCGGTCAAAAGAAACAGGAAACCGTCGAGATAGATCATGGCGGCGACCGCCCCCACAAAGGTGAGCGCGCCACCTACGGCCTCGACGAGGCCTTGGGTGAGAACTGCGCGTAGAAGGGTCGTGTCGCTTCCCACGCGGGACACTAGGTCTCCGGTGCGACGTTGGTCGAACTCGGAGATGGGGAGATTGAGCATGCGCCTCACCAGAGCTTTGCGAGACGAGAGAACGACGCCCTCCCCGGTGCGCTGCAGAAGGTAGTGGCGAAAACCCGAGAGAGCGGCTGAGGCGACAACAAGTCCCACCAGAAGCCAGACCAGGTTGCCAAGAGGTTCTGCCGCCTCCACCACGGTGATGACTTGGCTCACTACGAGCGGTTGAGCGAGGGTGGTCACGGCTCCAGCGGAGCTGAGAATAATGACCAGGATAAGCACCCTCTTGTGCTCCAGCAAAAACGGCATCAGCTGACGGAAGGTGGCGCGGGGAGAGCCATCGTCAGTGTCTCGATAGTTCATGCCTCGTCGACGTGAACCGAAACCCATGCTCATGTGTGCTTCTCTCTGTTGGACACTTACGAGTGTGCCCTATGGGAGGGGCTCCAGAGCTCGTGTTCGCTCCCCGATAAACTCCCACTGTGACCCAGGAGAAAGCTTTGCGCATCCTTCCCCGGCGGTCCAAGGTGGTGGGTGCTCTTCGGGTTCTTCGGATGAAACTGGGCCAATTACTTCGCGGAACCCCGCATCCGGCTCCTGTTGGTCGCCCTGATTACTATTCCCGGGAGCTTGACTCGTCCCTGTTTATTCGTGACGCTGCGGGACTTCCAGTTCGGCAGTGTGTGTCACCTGGATACACCGAGGATGACCCGAGAGAGGTGGCACTCCGGTGTCACGACCGTCACGGGGTCTACCCACTTAACTTCTCTTTCCCGACTGCCCAAGTATCGAGTATCTCTTGGGAGCCCAGACCACACTTTCTGTCCACGACCTATCCAGGGGCACCTCACTCGTTTTCGAACTGGGAGGACTATCTCGAGGAATACAGGGGCTCCTATTTCGCCTTATCCACCAAAAAGGGTGGCTGGGACACTTTTCGGCACCTCGAGATTCTTTTTTCCGGCGCTATTCCTCTGATGCCAAACCTGGGAGGCTCCCATCCCTTCGCCCTCGCCCACTACCCCAAGAGGCTTTTGACCTCAGTGCTTGACTCTCAGATGCGCGAGGGCCCGGCATTGCCCGATGATGACACGCGAGAGTTTCTCGCCACCTGGGCGAAGAGTCACCTCACCACTCAAGCGATGGCTCAATACCTGGTCGACGTGTCGGGACTGTCCCCCGAGCGGGTGCTCTTTGTCGACAGGTCA
>JAQBZV010000005.1 GCA_027728145.1 Actinomycetota bacterium
CGAGAACACGGTCTATGGACCGATTGTGCTGAGCCAAGTGGACCTGATTTTCGTGCCGGCAGCCTCCGTGGCAAGTGATGGCATGCGGTTGGGCTGGGGCAGAGGGTATTTTGACCGAGCCCTCGGCGCCCTGCAGAACGAAGCCCCCACCTACGCCGTCCTCTACGACCATGAGGTGGTGGACGATGTTCCCCGCGAACTTCACGACCAACCTGTTAAGGGTGCTGTGACGCCGGAGCGTATTATGACGTTCACCCCCTCCGTCTAAGGACCCCATGCCCACGTATTCCTATCGGTGCACTGCGTGCAGTGTCGCTTTCGACATTCAGCAAGAGTTCACCGATGAGTCCCTCACCAGCTGCGAAGCGTGCGGGGGAAAGCTTCGCAAGCTCTTCTCTGCTGTCGGTGTGACCTTCCAAGGCTCCGGTTTCTACCGGACCGATTCTCGGGCTGAGGCAAAAAAGAACAGCACTCCCCCCGCGGAGAAAAAGGCTGCCCCCGCGAAAAAAGAAGCCCCCAGCACGCCCGCAGCGTCCACCACCTAGTAGTGCGGCGGTTTGTCCGCCTTCAAGCGGTCGTCATTGTCTGTTGAATCCGGGTTTACGCCAGGGGAATCGGGTTCCTCCTGCTGACCCTCGAGCGGTTCGGTCCTCACCCGACGAGGGCCGAGCTTTTTCACCTCAGGTGACTTCGCGCTCCCCGGGTCACTGGGCATAAGCACGTGGCGACGACTCATCCACGAGACCGACGAGCACTCCGATTCGCCTCGCCACCTCATCGGGCGTGGTGAACAACTCCATCGCATAGGCGCGGACATAGTGCCACCCGGATCGAGCGAGCGCGTGGGGTCTGGCACGGAGAGCTTCTCTCACCGGCATCGACATCAGGGACTGGTCGGTGTCGAGGGCGATGCAGTAGCCACCGTGGTGGGCAACCAGGGGAATAACACCCTGGTAGTCAAGCTCCACGGTCATACCCATGGACTCTAGGCGCCGGCCCAAATCAACCAGGAGCGGGTCTGGCTCACCTGTCTGCTCCTGTGCGAGAGGTGGTGATTCCAGCAGGTGCAGGACATCACCCAAGGCTCTCGTAGTGGGGCTCAGGCGCTCATCGCGCAGATCCTCCACCGCCACACAACTGATGACCCGGAGGTGACGCCGAGCGCTCGTGAACACTCCCGCCAGCAAACGCTCTCCACCCTCTTTCGAGAGTGGGCCCACATCACTCACCACGCGACCGTGAGGGGTCCTGCCATAGCCGAGGGAGAAGATGACGCGGTCCCGGGTGAATCCCCTGGCCTGGTGGAGCGTTGCCACCACAAAAGGTTCGGGAGAGTCGGCGGTCACGAAACTTGCCAGCTCGCTCCGGGTTTGGGCTGCGGAGGACACTGCTTCGTGAACCCGGGTGGCGTGTTTGGCACTCGCGGTCAGCACCATGAGTGATTCAGTCGGCCGGGTCACCACGTGGTCAATCACGTGCTCCACCACGGCAGTGACTTCGGCATCAACAGCCTCCACCAAGCCCGTCTGCGGATCAGGCATCCCGTGTCCGTGCTCGAGGTGGTTCACCACCAACGAGGGGTGCCCCAGGTAGCTTCCCGCCCACGGCATGCTCTTCTGGAGCCCGCCATAAAAAGCGGTGTTGACCACGCGAGCGAGTTCATCGCCGCTCGCTCGATAGCTCTTGGTCAGCGACAGGGTGGGGACCACCTGCGCGAGCGCGGCAAACAAGGAATCTTCGTGACGGGAGTCGCCCTCGGTGGACGCCTCGTCCCGATCAACCCGGACTCCCAGGGTGAAACCTGTGGGTGTTTGAGCCACCGGGTCCCCCACGGCCACAACCTGAGGGGCGCGGCGCAGAGCCCCCACCGATTCGGCAACGCTGAGCGCACCGGAGTCCATGACCACCACCACATCGAAGCGAACAGTGTCGGGCAAACGGTGAACCTCATAGGGGGTTGCGATCCAGACCGGCGCCAACGCTTTCGTGAGGTGTGGGGCTAATGAGGTGAGGCTGTGCAGAGTGGCTGTCTGGTTCTTGAGGATTTTCTTGAGCTCTGTGGCCTCATCGGGCCAGTCCATCAGCCCCAGTGCCCACCGCTCGGCGAGCTGCCACGCGAGGTGCTGGGCATTGCCCCCGGCATGAGCCTCATCCACCAAACGGAAGTCGGCTTCCAGTCGAACCAACACGTCCTTATCGGAGCCGAGAAGTGCTTCCTCCTTCTCGAGGATTGTTTCCAGTGCTCCGCGCCACCACGCCAGCTCGAGTTCGGCCGCCACCGCACTGCCCTCGATGTGTCGTGTAGCGAGGTCCTCGACCAACGGCCCGAGGTGCATCTGCTCGAGGTGGTCCTGAACTTCTCTGCGGTGCTCCAGGCTCTGCAAAATTTCGGACTCTTGGCTGAGCTCCTCGAGCAGAACCAGCATCTGCAGCGAGGGCATGTCGGCCAGGCGCTCCCCCTTGCCGGTGCGACCCAGAACACGATCGAGCTCGTGCAGATCCTGCTCAATCTGAGTGACCAGCACGTGGAGGTCGGCCAGACCCGAGGGAACACTGGGTTGGTGACCTGTGTCCACATAGCGGTTCCAGAGTTCTCGTTGCGCCTGAATCTTCACCAACGACTCGTGCAGGTCGGGCACTGAGACCCCCGGTCGCACGTGCTCTTTGGCAAGACCCTTCAGCCGCTGGCGTTGGAGGCGCGGCATGTTCTTCGCAAGTTCTTTAGGGCCCGTCGCCGTGATGAGGTCTTTGAGCGACCGGTCAAAAACAGTCGGCTGGAAACGATCCAGAGTGTCCCGCATCTCCATCAGCAGCTGGATGTAAACGCCCATTTGTCCCACGGTGGTTACCGGGGGAAGCGGTGTTTGCTCGAGAAGTGGTGGGAATCTCTCCAGAAGCCTCGGCACCGCCTCAGTGGCAAGACGTCGTGCGCGTTCTTGGGACTTTTTGGCGTCCTCGACATTGTCAAAACTCACCCCATACCAGGGGCTATCCGCCGGGCCGTACTTAAACTCACCCAGCTCCGCGGCGCGACTGAGTAACTCGGCGGCTTGACCCAGTCCCGCGGACAAGGCCACCAGCGCCTCGGAGTCCAGCCGAGCGGTGGTCTCCGGAGGTGTGTCTCGAAGTGACAGTGTTCCCAGGCGCTGGAAGCACTCGAGTGCACTTACTCCGAGCTCAGAATCTTTGTGAGCCAACGCCTCTCGATACTTGAGGATCACTTTCCGCAAGCGCTCAAAAGCTTGGTCGACCTCGCCGAGGGAGGGCTTCTTGGCCTTTTCGTTCCGCCCAATCGACGCGATGATGTCGCGCGCGGGTTTGGACAGCTCCACCGCCATGCCCTGAAGTCCCACCTGCGCCAGACGATCTTTGATCGCATGGCCGGTGGCGGCTCGAGGGGTGACCAAGAGAACCCGTTTGTGCTGTGAGACCAGGGCCCCGAGGGCGTTCACGATTGTTTGGGTTGCCCCGGTTCCTGGCAGCGCGCGGACCACCAGAGAGTTTCCGGCCACAATGGTGCGAACTATCACATCTTGTTCGCTGTCCGAATCCACGATGGAGCGATCAGCGTCCGCTGGTATCGAGTCTGGGTGCGCAATCTCGATTGGCACCCGCGAGTTGCGAAGCTCTGAGATGGCGTGCTCATTACCGCCGAGCGCGTCCAGAATGGGGTGTTGCAGGTTCTTAGCGTCATCGAGCATCGGCTCGGTGAGCTCTGCGAAGCTGGAAATCACCAGCCTCGCGTGAACGGTGACGTCACCTCGGTGGGCGGTCAGGTCGCGTAGCCGATCCAGGGCCGGGTTGGGCTTGAACGCCCCACCATCATCGGTAAGTGCCACAAACGCTGCCGCATCCAGACTGACCTGCAAGTGCTCAGCGAAAGCTCTGCGTATTCCCGGGTTCAATCGCACCCGCGAGCGTTTCAGGGTGATCTCGATGTCGGATCCCCGGCGACGCAGGTGAACCGGGCGCATCAGCAGAGGGCCCCGGTATTCCACACCCTCATGCGACCACTCCACGAGTCCAATACCGAGCTCTAGGGAGTCAATACCGCGGCCGTGCCTCAGCTCCAAAGCGTGATCCACGAGTCGAAGAGCTGCTTTATGGGCAGGCCGCCTGGCAACATCATCACGAATGAGGTTGGCCAACAGGGTGGGCGAACCGGCTAAGAACCTGGCCAAACCTCCGGGATGACCTCGGGAGATATCCACCCGGTTCTCCGGGTAGTCCTGAAAATGAATCAGGGGGCTGGGTCCACCCAGCTCCTGAATCTCTGACCACCAGCGCTCCCAGGCCTGGGCTGCCTTATTCACCGGCGTTGCATCGGGTTCCCCGACGCTCACCTGGTGTGCCAAATCACTCGACCACCAGGGTTGGCTGTCGAGTGCAGACCCCGGGGTGTCCGGGGTGTCGTAATTATCGGCACGCCACACCCCTCAAAACTACGACTGTGCCCGGTTTTTAGGGGTTATCCCACGCCGACCCTCCGGAGTCAGTGGGGAGCGGATCGTTTGACTTCGCCTCCCCTTGACCCGCCCTTGTCGGGAGTCATCACGCCGTACCCCTGGAGGGACTCGAACCCCCAACCCTTTCCTTAGGACGGAACTGCTCTTCCATTGAGCTACAGAGGCAATGGGAAAAGTCTACCGAGCCGGTTGTGTCTCCGGTCTTCACTACTCTGTGCCTGTGAAGATTTATCTGGCGGCGTTGGGTTCACGAGGCGACAACGAACCTTTTCGCGCACTCGCCACCCGGGCGGCGGCACACGGCCACGAAGTCTTTTTTGCCCATACCTCGGATCTCTCTTCAGACCCGCTAGCTCCTTACGAGGAACTGGAGCTCCCGGGCTCTATGGAAAAGGTCATCGCAGATCAGGGGGTCTCCACTCTTCGCGCCCTCCTGAACTATCGGTCGGTGATGCAACCGCTGCTTGGCAACGTCTGGGACACCACCACCCGTCAGATTCTCGACATTCGCCCCGATGTGGTGGTGTACCACCCGAAGGTGATGACGGCGGCTACCGCAGCGCACGCGGTCGGTGCCCTTGCTGCCGAGGTCGAAATTGTTCCGACAGTGACTCCCACCTCAGAGTTCCCGTCTGCAGGTATCCCCCTTCGCCTGCCTCCCTCATGGAACCGAGTCAGTTACTCCTGGGTGCGCGCAGGCCTGTCGTCATTCCAGCCGGCACTGACCAAGCTCGCAGCCGAACTGGGTGTCATTCGAACACAGTCCGACATCGTCCTGTGTCCAGTCAGCCCCACACTCGTCCCCCAGCCAGCAGACTGGCCTGACTTTGCCCACGTCACCGGTCAATGGCAGATGCCAAGCGTGGAACCTCTCGATCCTCAACTCGAGGAGTTTCTGAGTGGCGGCAATGTGTTCTATGCGGGGTTTGGTTCCATGCGGGACACTCACGGGCGCTCGCGAGCACAGGCATTGGTCAGCGCTGCCCGCGCCCTCGGAATGAAAACTCTGCTCACGACCGGATGGGGCGGGTTAGTTCCCTCTCCCGAACACCAGGGCGCTAGCGACGTTCTGATTCGCTCCTCCCTCCCGCACTCGCAAGTTCTCCCCACCGTCAGCGCGGGAATCCATCACGGCGGGGCGGGAACCACTCACGCCATGGTGAGAGCCGGAACACCCTCCATCATCATGCCTTTCCTCGGCGACCAACCGTGGTGGGCAGGGCGACTCGAGACCCGCGGTCTAGGGCCCAGAGCCCTGTCACGAAGGGAAACCAGGCCTTCGGTAATCGCCCGGGCCATCACCGAGGCCCTGTCCACCCGCGAGGCGGTGACGAGTGCCTCCCGCGCGATGGCCTCTGACGACGGGCTTGGCGAAGCCCTGCGCATTGTGGAACAGGCGGAGGCGGGGGTGTCACCGCTTCGCCCCAGTTAGGCCGCTTGGGCCAGGTAGCCTTCCCAGCGCTCTTGAGGACGCTCAATTCCCCGCACCAACCAGGACGTCCCGTACGGGGTCTTGGGAACACTGAGCAAACGCCATCCCATTTCCACAGGCGTTCGGTCACCCTTGATGTTGTTGCACTTGAGGCAACAGGCCACCAGGTTCTCCCACTCGTCCTTGCCACCGCGCGAGCGAGGCAAGACGTGGTCGATCGTGCTCGCCGAGGACCCGCAGTAGGCGCAACGGTGGCCATCGCGACGCAGCACTCCGCGCCTCGAGACAGGAACTGCACGGTTGTGGGGCATCTTCACATACCGGGTCAACACGATGACCGAGGGCCGCTCCCAGGTCCCGTCCGGGCTTCGCACCGGGTGGGAGTTATCGCTCTCCACAATGATCGCGCGACCGTTCATCACCAAGACCAGGGCGCGCTTGAAAGACACTACCGAGAGAGGTTCATACCCGGCGTTCAATACGAGAGTTCGCATGCTGATGGAGGGCGACTCCGCAGGCGCGGCAGCGACCTTGGGCGGCGTCATCGGTTCTCCCCCTTAACGCAAAAGACACCATCACGAAACGATGGTGTCTGGGAAAAGCTGAGGTTCTGACATGCCAGAGCCGGCCTCGTGGAGACCTGTATCCGAAAGTGCGCGCGCACATCCCTGGGGGACACACACTCTCGTTTAGCCATTGGGAACTCCTCGCGTCCTTGGTGGCGCAATGGCACAAGAGTATCCAGGTATTCCTGGGACCAGCTGACACGGCACGCCGAGCCTATTGAGCGAGATACAGGTGCTCCGCGATGGAGGCCGGAACCACCACCTCACCCTGCGGGTGCTCGGTAGTGAGGCGATACTCGCTCCCCACCACACAGACACTCACCCGAGCACCAGGAATCACTCCGGCAGCTTTGAAGGTGGCCAGTAGCTGGGGATCAAATTGGGCGGGCTCACCCAGGCGACGGAGCAGTCCTGTCCGGGGTTGCTCGGTGGCAAAGTCGGTCACCCGAATCACACCCTTGAGGAATTTCTCTGAGGCGGGGCCACCAATGTCCTCCATAGCGGGGATGGGATTACCAAAGGGCGACTCGGTGGGGTGACCGAGCATCTCAATCAGGCGACGCTCGACGTGCTCACTCATCACGTGCTCCCAGCGGCAGGCCTCTTCGTGAACCAGGGACCATTCCAACCCGATGACATCGGCGAGCAGACGCTCCGCGAGCCGATGTTTCCGGGTGACCTCAAAAGCTTTCTTGCGGCCCTTCTTCGTCATCGCGAGCTGGCGATCCGCCTCCACCACCAGAAGGCCGTCTCGTTCCATGCGGGCCACCGTTTGGGAGACGGTCGGCCCGGAGTGGCCTAAGCGCTCGGAGATGCGAGCTCTAAACGGAGGGATTCCCTCCTCTTCCAGGTCCACGATGGTGCGCAAATACATCTCCGTCGTATCGACAAGATCTGTCATCGCGAAATCCTCACACGGAAGGTAGGTAAGGCTTAGCTTACTCAGGGAGGAGCTGGGGAAACCTCTCCGTGTCCACGCTTAGGATTGAGGGATGGCGGACATCACCATCCCACAGGACTTTCTCCCCCAGGACGGCCGCTTTGGTGCTGGACCTTCGAGGGTGAGCTCTCACCAGCTCGACCATCTCATTCGTAATGCCTCGCTGCTCGGAACCTCACACCGGCAAGCGCCCGTGAGGGAACTCGTGGGACGAATTCAGGGCGCCCTGGCCGCCTACTTCCGGCTCCCGGAAGGTTATGAAGTTGTCCTGGGTAACGGTGGCTCCACCGCTTTTTGGGATGTGTCGGCTGTCAGCTTGGCTAGAACCCGGAGCGCTCACCTGAGCTTTGGCGAATTCGGCGCAAAGTGTGTAAAAGCACACACCACTCCCTGGCTTGAGGCTCCCCACGTCGTCCACAGCGAACCGGGAACCAGAGCATCGCTCGAGGCTGTTCCCGGAGTGGATCTCTATGCCTGGCCCCATAACGAGACCTCCACGGGCGTGATGGCACCGGTGACACGGGTCGAGGGGGCTGACCCGGGGGCTCTCATGATGGTGGATGCCACCAGCGCTGCCGGAGGCCTCGATTTCGACATCTCCGAGGTCGATGTTTACTACTTTGCTCCGCAAAAAAACTTTGCCAGTGATGGTGGACTCTGGTTTGCTCTCCTGTCGCCGGCCGCCATCGACCGAGCGTTCGAGATCGCCGCAACCGACCGCTACATCCCCGATTTCTTGAGCCTGACCCAGGCGATCGAGAACTCTCGACTGAACCAAACACTCAATACCCCGGCCCTGACGACGCTGTTGCTGATGGAATCGCAACTGGAGTGGATGATGAGCCTCGGCGGTCTCACCCCAGCCGCCGAGCACTGCGTCCACGCTTCCGGCCTGCTCTATGACTGGGCGGAGTCCCGGGAGGACGTCACACCCTTCGTCGCTGAACCGAGCCACCGCTCCCGCGTGGTGGTGACCCTCGACTTGGACGAGAGCATCGATGCCAGCCGAGTGACCTCGGTGCTTCGAGCAAACGGCATTGTCGATACGGAGCCATACCGGAAGCTCGGTCGTAACCAGATTCGAGTGGCTACCTTTGTGGGTGTCCCTCTCGGCGACGTGGAGAAACTCATCGCGAGCCTGGACTACGTGCTCGACAACCTCTAGGGGTCTAGCGGGTCGGGCTCCTCGAGCTCGACGTGGTCAAAAATGTCGTCGGGTTCATCGGGAACTTCCAGAGGAGCCGGGTCGAGCTCCAGATCGAGCTGGTCGATGTCGACACCGTCGACGTCGTCATCGAGGTCGAAGGCGTCATCCTCATCGTCGTCGTCGTCCTCGTCCTGGGTTTCTTGGTCTTTGACCTCTTTCTCATGGAGCAGATACTCCTCCAGTCGGTCCGCCCAGGGAACCCAGTCTGGTGACACCAACGCCCCTTCAGCCGGCAGCAATCCCACCTCCAAAACGGAGGGCTCCACACCCGCCACACTCGAGACACTGACGCTCCAGCGCCAACCGGGATAACCGGGCTGGGTCGAGGGGTAGGTCACGTTCACCGTCTCACCCTCCTGGGTCACCCGGGGCTTATCCTCAAAAGTGTCAGCGCCCGTCACCTCCAGAAGGGCCACCCGCGCGAGAGCTATGGCCGTGGCATCGGACACCGAGCCCTTGGCGGGTTTCTTCACGGGAGCTTTTTTAGACATCAAATTCGTCTGCCACCCTGCGCATGAGGGCCGCGATTTTCTTCGAATGCTCGTCATCGGGGTAACGACCGCGACGGAGGTCACCGCTGGTGCGATCGAGCATCTTCAGCAGGTCCTCGACGATGATCGCCATGTCATCGGCACTCTTGCGGCCCAAACGCGCCGCTGGTGCATCCAGAATCCGAACACTGAGGGCCTGAGCGCCCCGCTTACCCTCGGCAACACCAAACTCAACCCGCGCGCCCGCTTTGACTATGTCGCCGGGAGACAGCGCGGAGGCGTGCAAAAAGACTTCCTCACCGTCATCGGTGTGGATGAATCCAAAGCCTTTGTCTTGGTCATAAAACTTGACCTTGCCGGTGGGCATGTTGACGCCTTTCTGTCAGTCACCAAGCGAAATGTCGCTCCTCGCAGGATACCGCCTCCCGGACCGGGATATCCTGGGGTAGTGACGTCTGCAGAAAACATCGAACCCTCCGCGACGGAGCGCATCCTCGCGGCCATGATTGTAGGGGTTGTCGCTTTCTCCGTTCTCGCGTTCTTCGCCATCATTGTGGGGACGTGGCAGGGCATGGAATCTGATGCGTTCTCCCAGGGTCTATGGCCCGCCATCACGATGACCCCCCTGTTTGGTTTGCCCGTGAGCTTTGTGCTGATCATGACTCTGCTCGTTATCTCTACCAGGCGGCGACGCGCGTTAGGAACTGATGACTCTTCCGAGTGACACCACGCTCGCACTCATCAGTTGGCTCGCCTCCACCGACACCGCTCAGCTTCAGACCCTCATCAAGCGCCGGCGGATTGCCCACTCGGCGTGCACCAGTTTTCGCACCCTCGCCGAGGAACTCCTCAGCACGGAGAACATTCGCGAGTCTCTGGGCGAACTTCCCCGCGCCCAGCTGCTGGCCCTTGCCGCCCCCGAGGGTGCCGAGCCCGCATCACTAAGCGCTCTCGAAGCGGCGGCCTTCCTCTCCCCCACTCCCGAAGGCCACTCCTACCTGGTCCCTCGCTCGGCCCTCACGATTCTTGAAACCCTTGACGATAAAGCCAGCGAACCCCAACACACCCTTTCTGCCGATCTCAGCGAGGGAGACCGAGGTGCTGCAGCGAGCAACGGGCTCACCCTCGTGGTGAGCGTGTCCGATCTCCTGGATGCGGTGGCAAACGCACGTTTTCCGGTGGGTGGTGAGGGTAAGCCGACCGCCACATCGCTCAAGAGCCTGCACGCTGAACTGGGCGCCGGTTATGACCTCGCCGTGCTGTGGCATATCGCCACAGAAGCTGGGTTGCTGGGGACGAGTGGCTCAGCAGCCGCACTGACCACCCAGGCTCTCACCTGGCGCGATCTCTCTGATCCAGCCCGATACGCGCTCCTTGCACAGTCCTGGTGGTCGAGTGCCCCCTCCTGGCTGAGTGCCACCATGACAGCCCACCCCGACATGTCGTGGGCCTCCGCCCTGATCGACCACGTTCGCTATCACTACCCGCTTGTCGACCCCGATGCGGAGATCCAGAACCTCAGTACTGATGCCGAGCTTCTCGGAATAATCCGTCAGTCCATTCCCACACCGTGGGCAGAGGCTCTGTGGCGAGGCGAGGATGTGGCCCGGGCCTTTGCGGCCTCGATCCCCGCCTATGCGCCGGGAGTATTCGCCCACGATGATTACACCCTGCTGGCTACCGGCCCCCTGACACCTGACCATCGAAGGGTCCTGGCCAGCATCACGGCTCGCGAACTCGGCGGATTGGTTCCCCGCTATCGCATGACCAGTTCCTCCGTCCTCAATGCGCTCCAAGACGGGGTTGCCCCCGAGGATGTGCCTGGCATGCTCCGTGAGGTCTGCGTGAATGATGTCCCGGCCAGCATGGTCGCTCTTGCCGACGATGTTGCCAGGCGAGCACTCGACCTGGAGGTCCACTCTCACGGGGAGTCCACCACCCTCGTCACCCGACGCGACACCCTCAGCGAGGAGCTCATCTCAGATCCTGGCCTCATTGTCCTGGGGTTGAAGCGAACCGGGGATTGCGAACTCACCTGCTCGTGGCCAGCAGAGCGAGTCCACTCGACTCTGCTGGCTGCCTCCTACCCCAGTCTCCTCGTGGACTCCGAGGGCGCTCCGGTTGCGGGAGAGATCACCCTGGCTGACAACTCTTCCTCAAGACTCGAAGAATCCCAGCATTCGGCGATTGCCGAGCTGGTGCGGGCTGCGGAGGAATCTGCTGCGCAGGGCGTCCCCGCGGGGTTCCACAGCATCATCGAGGTCGCCACCGAGACAAAAACACCACTGGAGATTGTGGTGACCATGCCCGATGGCACCTCCGCCACGGTGGTGATGGAGCCCCGAGCGTTAAGCGCCGGGCGGTTGCGAGGAGTGGAACTCAAGCACGTGGTGGAGAAGACCTTCCCCGTCTCCCACATCACGAGCCTGCGTGCATGGACGGGCGACGCAGACTAAGCAACCACACGTAGACTGGCTGGTTGTGAATCCCGACGGTCCCCTCATCGTTCAAAGCGACAGGACTGTTCTGCTCGAGGTCCACAACCCGCTCGCCGATGGAGCTCGTCATGCGCTCGCAGTGTTTGCCGAACTCGAGCGAGCGCCCGAGCACATGCACACCTACCGGATCACCCGACTGGGTCTGTGGAATGCCCGTGCCGCTGGTCACACCTCCGACGAAATCCTGGGAACGCTGGAGGAGTACTCCAAGTTCCCCCTTCCCCCGGGCATCGCGGAGGAAATTACCGACACGATTGGCCGCTATGGCCAAATCGAGATAACGCGCGAAGACGAACAGCTTTACATCTCGTGTCACACCCCCGCCATTGAGGCGGAGATTACCCGCACCCAGAAGATCAAAGACCTCATCGGTGACCGTGATGACCACGGTCGCTTCCCGCTGGCGCCGTGGTCGCGGGGCTTGATCAAGCAGGAGCTTCTCAAGAAGGGATGGCCAGCGGCTGACCATGCCGGTTTTGCTGAGGGCGAGCCCCACGATATTTCCCTCGCCGAGGGCGACTGGGGGCTTCGGGAGTATCAGAACGAGGCCATCGCGCGCTTTGCTCAGAGCGGTTCCGGAGTTGTGGTGTTGCCGTGTGGGGCGGGGAAAACTATTGTGGGGGCCGGCGTAATGGCGGAGCTGGACACCACCACGTTGATTCTCGTAACCAACACCGTGTCCGCTCGCCAGTGGCGAGCAGAGCTTCTCGCCAAGACCTCACTCACCGAAGACGACATCGGTGAGTATTCCGGCAGCGTCAAAGAGATCAAGCCGGTCACGATCGCCAGCTACAGCATCATGGCGGCCAAGCGCCAAGGAGAGTTCGCTCACCTCGGAGTACTGGACGCCAAGAACTGGGGCCTCGTCATCTATGACGAGGTCCACCTCCTGCCCGCACCCGTGTTTCAGCTCACCGCCCAACTCCAGGCCCGCAGACGCCTCGGCCTCACCGCGACCCTGGTTCGGGAGGATGGGCGAGAAGGCGACGTCTTTAGCTTGATTGGGCCCAAACGCTTCGACGTCCCGTGGAAGCAGCTCGAAGCCGAGGGGTACATTGCCCCAGCAACCTGCGTGGAGATTCGTCTGGAGCTCCCCCAGTCTGAGCGCCTGGAGTATGCGGCGAGTACTGACAAGGAACGCTTCCGACTGGCCTCCACCTCGCCCACCAAGAGTGCGATTGTCACAGAGCTTCTTGCTCTGCATCCGAATGACCCCACCTTGATTATCGGAACCTACCTGGAACAAATCGAGGCTCTCTCCGAGGGTCTGGGTATTCCGATGATCACCGGGGATACCCCGGTTTCCGCCCGGGAGGAGCTCTATCAGGCGTTTCGCCAGGGCAACATCATGCGCCTCGTGGTCTCCAAAGTGGCAAACTTCTCGATTGACCTTCCCGAAGCATCGGTCGCGATTCAGGTCTCGGGCTCTTTTGGCTCGAGGCAGGAGGAAGCCCAGCGTTTAGGGCGGATATTGCGCCCCAAAGCCGATGGTCGACCCGCCGTGTTTTATACCCTGGTCGCCCGGGACACAGTGGACCAGGATTTTGCTCTCAACCGTCAGCGATTCTTGGCGGAGCAGGGCTATGGATACACCATCATGGACGCGACCGAGGTGACACAGAAAGTGCCAAAGATTCTGTCAGACAACGCCCAGCAATCTCCCAGATAATGGAGACATGGCTGATGGACCCAAGATTCTTGTTGTCGACGACGAGCCCAACATTCGGGACTTGCTCACGACGAGCCTGCGCTTCGCAGGCTTCATGGTTCGTGCGGTAGGAACCGGCGCACAAACTATCTCCGCGGTGCTCGAGGAAGAGCCCGACCTCATCGTTCTCGATGTCATGCTCCCCGACATCAACGGGTTCGGCGTGACCAAGCGACTGCGCGCCAGCGGATACACCTGCCCCATCCTGTTTCTCACCGCAAAAGACTCCACCGAAGACAAAATCGCGGGCTTGACCGTGGGTGGCGATGACTACGTGACCAAGCCCTTTAGCTTGGACGAGATTGTGGCCCGTATTAAGGCAATTCTTCGCCGGACTCTGAACGAGGAAGATGACGCACTCATTCGCGTGGGCGACCTCAGCATGGACCAGGACACACACGAGGTATTCCTGGGGTCCATCCCCATTGACCTGTCCCCCACCGAGTTCAAACTCTTGCGCTACCTCATGCTGAACCCCAACCGAGTGCTCTCCAAGGCTCAGATTCTCGATCACGTGTGGGAGTACGACTTCAACGGCGATGCCGGCATCGTCGAAAGCTACGTCTCCTACCTTCGTCGCAAACTCGACCCTCACACGCAGGAGCCCCTGATTCAGACCAAACGTGGTTTTGGATACATGCTGAAGTCTGACAAGGCCTAACCCCTTCGCCATGCTCTCTGGCATGCACCAGTGGTGGGAATCCACCTCGCTTCGCACCAAAATCACCGGGTTGACCGTGATTGTGATCACCCTGGGACTCTTTGGCATCGGAGTGGGGACCATGACCACCGTGCAGCAGTATCTGCTGGACGAGGTGGACCGCAAGATTGATGAGGTCGCAGCGGGTCTGCCCTCCAGCCTGACCACCGCAGACTTCGCCGCCTTCGATACCACTGGCCAGACCGGGGCCAGGAGCTCCTACTTCCTCGCCGCGATCTCCGATGAGGGGGAGGTCCTCGCGAGCAATCTAGAACCGCAGAGTTCGGGATACCAACCAGAGGTCAGCGGCGTCACCCAGAGCTTCATTTTGAACAATTCACCGAACTTCACCGTCCAGAGCCTCGATGGAAATACCGAGTGGCGACTCCACGCCTACACTCTGCGCATTATTCAAGAAGCGAACATGACCCAGGAGACCGCCACCCTCATCATTGGGGTTGACCTGGAGGATTCCACACAAACAGTGGGGCGCTTCGCGACCATTTTCTTGCTCTTTGGCCTGGCCGCTGTTCTTTTCAGCGCAATCCTCACGCGGTTCCTGGTCACCACCACCTTCCGCCCACTTCGCGAGGTGGAGATGACCGCCGCACGGTTCGCGGGAGGCGATTTCTCCCAGCGTCTCGGCGGAGCAACACCCAACACCGAGGTGGGACGACTGACCCGCTCGCTCAACACCATGCTCTCGCGGATTGACCGCGCCTTCGCCGAACGAGCGGACACCATCGAGCAGATGCGCAGGTTCATTGGCGATGCGAGCCACGAACTGCGCACACCCCTGGTGTCGGTCCGCGGCTACGCGGAGCTCTATCGCATGGGTGCGCTGACCAAAAAGGCGGAGGTCGCCCAAGCCATGGAGCGCATCGAGAAGGAAGCGGAGCGCATGACCACCCTGGTCACCGATCTCCTGGAACTGGCCCGCCTGGATGAGGCCAAGCCTCTTGAACTCGCACCGGTCAACCTTGTGAGCCTCGCTCACGATCAAGCCAGGGATGCCGCTGCGAGTGCCCCCGGTCGCACGGTGACCCTCTGGTGTGACGGGGAGCTGGTGCGCGACCCGAACGACGTACCCCCCATCACCTTGAGTGCCGAAGAGAACACCATCCGACAGGTTCTGGCAAACCTGCTCCAAAACGCACTCCGGTTCAGCCCGGAGGACACCCCCATCGAGGTGGTTGTTGCGCGCGAGGGCACTCCAGCCCGCGGTGTCATCAGCATCGTCGACCACGGCGAGGGCATCCCCCCTCAATTGAGGGACAAGATTTTCCAAAGACTCTTCCGAGCTGACACGTCTCGGGCCCGGGAAACAGGAGGCTCGGGCCTCGGCCTCGCCATTGTTGACACCATTGTCCGGCGTCACAAGGGCACTATTCGGGTGGACGAGACGCCCGGTGGCGGAGCCACCTTCCGCGTCGCACTCCCTCTTGTCCCCAATCAGTCCTCGTAGGGAACCACTCCACAACTCGGGGCCTCTGCGTCCCCGGAAGGGCCTCACCTCCCTAGAGTCCGCTCACGCGACCAAGGAGAGACCATGACCCGATATTCCGTCGATGCGGAGGCCGTGCTCAGCGCTGCCAACCATGCCCAAGCCACAATCGTGAGACTCCAGAGCGAGGTGCAGACCCTGAACGCTCAGCTAGGTGCACTGGGAGGAAGCTGGAGTGGACCCGCTGCCACCGCCTTTGTCGGTGTCCATGAATCGTGGCGGACAACGCAGAGTGCTGTTGAGGCCAACCTGCAAGCCCTCACCCAGGCACTGTCTCAAGCGGGAGCGCACTATCGCGATATGGAGCTTGCGAACCAGAGGCTCTTTCACCGTTAACGGCTGTGGGGCGCCTCCCGAAGGAGACGCCCCACAGTAGAGCTGTTCTGGACTTAGAAGTCCATGCCTCCCATGCCACCGGAAGGGTCACCAGCAGGAGCCGACGCGGGCTCCGGCTTCTCGGCGACAACAACCTCAGTGGTGAGGAAGAGGCCTGCAATGGAGGCGGCGTTCAGCAGAGCTGAACGGGTCACCTTCACCGGATCTGCGATACCCGCAGCGAGCATGTCAACATACTCACCGGTGGCAGCGTTGAGACCCCAGCCGACCTTCAAACCGCGGACGTGCTCGGCAACAACACCGGGCTCGTGTCCCGCGTTGACGGCAATCTGCTTCAGCGGTGCATCGATGGCAACGCGGACGATGTTCGCCCCGGTTGCTTCGTCACCCTCAAGCTTGAGCGAGTCAAACACCTTGGCACCGGCCTGAATCAGGGCAACGCCACCACCGGCGACGATTCCCTCTTCCACGGCTGCCTTAGCGTTACGCACGGCGTCCTCGATGCGGTGCTTACGCTCCTTGAGTTCAACCTCAGTTGCTGCACCTGCCTTGATCACGGCAACACCACCGGCCAACTTGGCGAGACGCTCCTGGAGCTTCTCGCGGTCGTAGTCCGAGTCGGTGTTCTCGATCTCCTGGCGGATCTGCTTCACGCGACCTGCGATGGCGTCGGACTCGCCGGCGCCCTCAACAATGGTGGTCTCGTCCTTGGTGACGACAACCTTGCGTGCACGTCCCAGCATGTCGAGCTCGATGTTCTCAAGCTTCAGACCCACCTCTTCCGAGATGACCTGACCACCGGTGAGGATGGCGATGTCCTGAAGCATGGCCTTGCGACGGTCTCCGAAGCCGGGGGCCTTGACGGCCACGGACTTGAAGATTCCGCGGATCTTGTTGACGACGAGAGTGGCGAGTGCTTCGCCCTCCACGTCCTCGGCAATGATCAGCAGCTGCTTGCCGGACTGGATGACCTTGTCGACGATGGGCAGAAGATCCTTGATTGCGGCGATCTTCTGATTTGCGATCAGGATGTAGGGGTCTTCGAAGACAGCTTCCTGACGGTCGGGGTCGGTCACGAAGTATGCGGACAGGTATCCCTTGTCAAAGCGCATACCCTCGGTGAGCTCCAGGGTGGTTCCGAAGGTGTTGGACTCTTCAACAGTCACCACACCTTCCTTGCCCACCTTGTCGATTGCCTCTGCAATCAGGGCACCGATCGCGGGGTCAGCTGCAGAGATCGACGCGGTCGCGGCGATTTCCTCTTTGGTCTCGACCTCTTTGGCAATCTTCAACAGGGCATCAGAGACGGCCTGAGTGGCCTTCTCGATTCCACGCTTGAGGCTGATCGGGTCAGCGCCAGCGGCAACGTTACGAAGCCCCTCACGGACCAGCGCCTGCGCGAGGACAACAGACGTCGTGGTTCCGTCACCGGCAACGTCATCAGTCTTCTTGGCCACCTCTTTGACCAGCTCGGCGCCGATCTTTTCGAAGGGGTCGCTCAGTTCAATTTCCTTAGCAATCGACACACCGTCGTTGGTGATGGTGGGGGCGCCCCACTTCTTCTCCAAGACGACGTTACGACCGCGCGGTCCTAGCGTTACCTTGACGGCATCCGCCAGGGTGTTGAGCCCACGCTCAAGGCCACGACGGGCCTCTTCATCAAAAGCAATTAGTTTTGCCATCAGTTTTTCGTCCCTCCCGGACGTCTAGTGTGCTGTAGCTATTGGCACTCGCGTATTACGAGTGCTAATTGATTTTGGCACTCTCGGGCTGAGAGTGCAAGTGCACGTCGGGAGCGTGTCGAACTAGTTGATAGTGAGAACGCCAGCTTCGACGTCAGAAGAGTCGTTGGGGATGAGTTCGATCCAGGTGTTTCCCACACCGAGGCGAACTTCCTCACCATCATCAGTCGTGAGAATGATGGGGGACTCAGGGGTTGCCTTGAACCAGTTGATCTCAGCAATGGAGCCACCAGTGGCGACCCATCCAGTTCCTTGGTTGACCAAGCGAGTGGTGGGGATATCCTCGACCACGTCGATTCCGACCTGGAGGACGACGACATTGGTGGCAAAAATCTGGTTTCCACTAGACGCCGAATCAGCCGCACCGTTGGTCTGGAAACGCAGGAACGTACCCTGCGTGCCATCCCACTCCCA
>JAQBZV010000124.1 GCA_027728145.1 Actinomycetota bacterium
CTGGTCTGGTTCTTGGCCACCATTGTTCCCTACCTCGCAATTGGTGTCCGCCGACTGCGAGACGCAGGATTCAACTGGGCGTTGTTGCTTCTGGGATTAGTCCCGGTGCTTGGCACAATCACGGTCATTGTGTTGTGGGTGCAGCCCTCGAAGGCGCCCCACAGCGCCTGAGCTCCCGCCTCGTTTCCCGCGTTAGGCTTGCGCTACTTCAGACAGAGAGGGTTTCTCCGGACATGGTGATGGCAATTGTGAATCCGGTGTCGGGTGAGAAAGAGGAAGAATTCTCCGAACACACACCCGATGAGGTGAAAGCTCTCGTGGAGCTGGCACAGGAGGGGTTCCTGGCGCTTCGCAGCCTTCCCCTTGATGAGCGGGCACGGCTTATGCACCAGGCGGCCGATGTGATGGAGGGCGACAGCGAGAGTCTCTCCGTCGCTCTCGTGCGGGAGATGGGGAAGCCTCTGTCGCAAGCCGTAGCTGAAGTCGCGAAGTGTGTTCGAAACATGCGGTTTTACGCCGAGAACGCGGCTGGATTTCTCGCGGACGAGCCTCTCGAAGACCCTCGCGCTGTGAATGCCACCGAGGCTTGGGCTCGATACGAACCGTTGGGGATTGTTTTGGCGGTGATGCCGTGGAACTTTCCGCTGTGGCAGGTCATGAGGTTCGCCGCACCCGCCCTGATGGCTGGCAACGCGGGGGTGCTGAAGCACGCCTCAAACGTGCCTTATTCGGCTGACTATCTCGGATCGTTGTTCTCCAGGGCTGGCTTCCCTGCAGGAAGTTTTGTGAACTTGAGGATTCCTGCCTCCTCTGTAGCCGAGCTCGTTGATGATCCTCGAATCCGTGCCGTCACTCTGACCGGTTCAGAGCCCGCTGGGCGGGCTGTTGCCGAGCGGGCTGGTAGGCAGATTAAGAAGGTTGTCCTCGAGCTTGGCGGTTCTGACGCGTTCATCGTCATGCCAAGCGCCGACATTGCAGAGTCTGCGTCCGTTGGCGTGAAGGCCAGAATGATCAACAACGGGCAATCGTGCATTGCAGCCAAGCGATTCATCGTTCACGAGGACATCTATGACGAGTGGCTGGGTGCATTCGTGACGGAGATGGAAAAGCTCGTAGTGGGTGATCCCATGAAAGAGGGAGTGGATGTTGGACCGCTCGCTACACGGGGTGGCCAACGAGAAATATCAGAGCTTGTCGAGGACGCAAAAGCTCACGGTGCGAGGGTGCTTCTGGGCGGCACGCTTCCCGATGGTCCGGGTTTCTTCTACCCACCGACGATTATTGATGGCATTAAGCCCTCGATGAGGCTCATGATGGAGGAGGCCTTCGGCCCGATCGCGAGTGTGTACAAAGTTGCTAACACTCACGAAGCGATTCACGTAGCAAACCAGACGACGTTTGGCCTGAGTTCAGCGCTCTGGAGCACCGATTCCTCTGAGCACGACCTTTTCATGCGCGAGCTCCAAGCAGGGGCGGTCTTCATCAACGGCATGACCATATCTTTCCCCGAGCTTCCCTTTGGTGGTATCAAAGATTCCGGTCACGGACGGGAGCTGGGGATGCACGGCATTCGCGAGTTCACCAATATCAAAACGATTTGGAAGGGTTGAAAAGCGTTAGTTGACGCTCGCTAGGGCTCTCGCCGTCGTTACGCAGGATGGAGAGGTCTTCGTCACTGAGGTAGCCTCCGATGAAGACCTGCGAGAGAACCTCCGCCTTAATGGAACCTCAGCCGAACAGTGCGATATCAATTTCCCTCCACAGCACCACGCCCACTCCCGCTCGATATCCAGCATCGGGGCGTACCCTGGGGCTAATGACAGATTCGCCAGACCCCATTGATCGCATCCTCGCCCACGACAGCGAGCCCGGAGCACCACTTCGAGTCTTTCGTGGTGACATAGGGGAGCCCCGTTCGCCTCTTCGCGACCTCACCACGGGCGACATGGAACTTCAGGAGCGCCAAGCCCTGAGACGAGTCCCGGGTCTCTCCACCGAGCTGCAGGATGTTACCGAAGTTGAGTATCGGGAACTTCGACTGGAGAAGGTGGTCCTGATCGGGGTCTATTCCGAGGGAACCGCCATAGAAGCGGAAAACTCTCTGAAAGAGCTCGCCGCGTTGTGTGAAACGGCAGGAGCCGAGGTTCTGGACGGGGTCATTCAACGGCTGCCGCATCCCGATCCCTCCACCTACTTTGGGAAAGGCAAGGCACGAGAGCTTGCGGAACTGGTCAAGGACGTAGGGGCGGACACCGTCGTCGCCGACACAGAGCTTGCACCCTCCCAGCGCCGGGCTTTGGAGGACGTCGTTCGAGTGAAGGTCATCGACCGGACTGCCGTTATTTTGGACATTTTCTCCCAGCACGCCAAAACCCGTGAGGGTAAAGCTCAGGTCGAGCTGGCTCAGCTCCAGTACCTGCTCCCGCGTCTGCGCGGGTGGGGTGAGTCCATGAGCCGTCAAGCTGGTGGTCAAGTGGGTGGCGCGGGAGCGGGAATGGGCAGCCGAGGACCCGGTGAAACAAAGATTGAGCTGGACCGTCGACGCATCAACACCCGGATGGCCAAGCTTCGGTCACAGATAAAGTCTTTTGGACCCTCCCGCGAGACCAAGCGCGCCAACCGGAAACGGACCGGCGTTGCCAGTGTGGCGATCGCTGGGTACACCAACGCGGGGAAATCTTCTCTTCTCAACCGCATCACCGGCGCGGGGGTGCTCGTCGAAGATGCCCTGTTTGCCACCCTTGACGCGACGGTGCGAAAAGCCAAAACCCCGAGCGGTCGAGCGTTCACCCTG
>JAQBZV010000125.1 GCA_027728145.1 Actinomycetota bacterium
TCCTCCCGTGCTCCGCATTGTTCTGACCGGCATCGCCATCATGCTCGAAACCAGCGTGTTGATTGGTCTTGTCGTCCCCGGGGACACTGTCGTGCTGTTCTCCAGCACCGGGGTCACCACGGTGCTGGAATTCATCTTCACGGTGGTGGCGGTGGTCATCGGGGCCCTACTGGGCAGCTCCTTTGGCTTCTGGATCGGGCGAATCTTTGGCCCCAAGCTCCGTGGAAGCTGGCTCGGTCATCGCATTGGTGAGGACCGCTGGCGAAAAGCAGACCGTTTCGTGAAAAAACGCGGAGGCATTGCCGTCTTCATCTCGAGATTTCTCCCGGTCTTCCACTCCGTGGTGCCGCTCACTGCGGGGATGTCGGTCATGCGCTACCGGACGTTCATGAGCTGGCTGGCCCCAGCGTCCATCATTTGGGCCTTCCTCTATGTCTCGATTGGCTCAGGAGCAGCGGAGACGTACCGAGGTCTCAAAGACACCCTCGACCAAGCGGGATGGATTTTCATCGGAATTTTTGCGGTCTCCTTGCTCCTACTTTTCGTCATCAAACAACTTCTGAACCGATTTGCCCATTCAGACGATGATGACGCTCGCCACACCCCTTAACGCAGTGTGGGGATGGCCGAAGGCCACCCCCACACCTCGCTTGTTGGCTTAGAAGCCGTTTGCGGCAAGCCACGCGGTGGCGATATCTGCAGGGGACATTTGGTCCTTGGTGCTCTGCAGGTTCAACGCGACCAGACCCTCAGGGGTCAGTGCAGCACTGATGGGGTTGATGACCTCAGCCACCGCGTCGGCAATATCGCTCGAGGCGATAGGCACGACGTTGGAGGCCAAGAAGAGGCCCTCGGGGTCAGCCAGGGTTACGAGACCAAAGTCCGCAATCCTGGGGTCACCGCTGTAGACGTTGGCGACATTGATGACGCCATCGAGTAGCGCGTCCACCGTGATATCGCCCGTGGCGTCAAAGGCCACGGTCACGCCGTAGGTCTCCAACAAACCCTGGGGTCCATAGGGGCGCTCTTCGAGCTCAGGAGCGCCACCGAGGATCAGACCGTCAACGTTAGCCAAGTCAGCAATGCTCACCAGACCGTTCGCGGCCGCAAAATCAGCGGTCACGTTGTAGGAGTCCTGGTCAGTCGCCGGAGACATGTCCAGGGCCGTCATGCCCTCGGGGAGCGCAGTGGCGAGCTCCGCATAGACCTCATCGGCCTGAGTGGCCATGGTGTCGGGCGCGTAGTACTGCAGCAGGTTTCCGGTGTACTCGGGGAACAGGTCCACCGCTCCGGACTCCAGCTCAGGCAAGTACGCATCGCGCTGACCGATTTGGAACTGACGCTCCACCTCGAAGCCAGCCCCTTCCAACGCCTGAGCATAAATCTCGGCGATGATTTCGTTGGAGTAGTAGGCCTGTGAGCCGACCACAATGGGCTCGTCGCTGGCGCCGCCAGCGGCGCAGCCGCCAAGGACAAGGCTCGCAGAAAGTGCAAGTGCCGCCAGTCCCGTCATTTTCGTTCTCATCATGATGTTGTTTTCCTTTGCTGTGTTATCTCTTTTTCTGGGCTAGCGACCGCGGAGGCCACTGGGGCCGTGCGGGAGAGCGAGTCTCTCGCACGGACATCGGCAAGGCGTCCCTGATGGACGCCACGGGGAGTTACCCACCTGGTTGCTGCGGCGAGTAACCCATCGAGGGTGAGCGCGACGACGACGATGACGAGCGCTGCCCCAATCGTCTGATCAAAACGGCGAAGGGGTATTCCCTGGATAATGTCATACCCCAGTCCCCCCAGTCCGACATAGGCCACGAGTGTCGCGGTGGCAACGATCTGAAGAACTGCTCCTCGCAGGCCGCCAAGAAGCAACGGCAACGACAGAGGAATCTCGACATTCCCCACAATTTGCCACTCCGTCATTCCTTGAGCGCGGGCGGCATCAATCGTTGCGCGAGGAATCTGCTGCATCCCCGCATAGGCTCCGGCCATCAGCGGAGGAATTCCTAAGAGGACGAGGGCCACAAGTGACGCAGTGACCCGCTCAGACACACCTAAGAGCAAAACCAGCAGAAGTATCAATCCGAAGGAGGGCAAAGCACGCGCAGCTCCGGTGATTCCCACCACCCAGGTCCCTCCCCGTCCGGTGTGGCCGATGAAGTACCCAATGGGCACCGCAATGAGTGCTGCAATCAGAGTCGCCCCCGCTGTGTAGGCAAGGTGCTCCACCGTGCGCTGGGGAATTGAGCCCTCCCCCTGATACTGCTCGGGGGAAAACAACCACGCCAACGCTTCCAGGAACAGATCCATTAGGCACCTGCCCGTGCGGGTTGTGTGGCGAGGCGTGACCAGGGCATGATGACTCGGCCCAGTGCCACCAGGACGGCATCAAACAGCAGCGCCACCAGAAACGTCATGATGACCCCGGTGAGAACCTCGGGAATGATTCGTCGTTGGAAACCATCGGTGAAGAGATACCCCAGACTCTGAATTCCCACCAACACCCCCACCGTTACCAAGCTCACCGTGCTCACGGCAACCACCCGCAGGCCGGCGAGCAAGACCGGTCCAGCGAGCGGTAATTCGACGGCAAAAAAACGACCCCATTCGGCGTAACCCAGGGCGGTAGCAGCGCGCAAGGCGCGGGGTTCGATGCTGGCAAACGCGTCCGCCACAGTCCGCACCATGATCGCCACCGCATAGATGGTGAGCGCGATAATCACGTTCGCTTCGGAGAGAACAGATATCCCAAGCATCGGAGGCAGCAGCATGAACAGCGCCAAGGACGG
>JAQBZV010000126.1 GCA_027728145.1 Actinomycetota bacterium
CGCCGAACGAGCGAGTGGGTTTCGTTCCTCCTCCCGCGCGTACCTCGTCCAGGTGCACCGCACCGGAGCCGCAAACTACCTGATTGACCCCATCGCTGTCGGGCACCTCGGAGAGATCACCCGCAGCCTGGCCGACCAGGAGTGGATCATTCACGCAGCCCACCAAGACCTCGCCTGCTTGCGGGAGGTAGGCGTGGACCCACAAACCCTCTTTGATACGGAGCTGGGTGCGCGGCTTGCCGGACTCCCCAGGGTCGGATTGCAAGGCGTGGTGGAAGACATCCTCGGATTGTCGCTAGCAAAGGAACATTCCGCTGCAGACTGGTCAACCAGACCACTGCCGCAAGAGTGGCTCACCTACGCAGCCCTCGATGTCGAACTACTCCCCCGGGTCCGGGACGAAATTGCCCAAATCCTCAGCGACGCCGGAAAAGCAGACCTCGCCCACGAGGAATTTCAGGCTCAGCTGTCACTTCCCGCCCCTCGAAATCGCACCGAACCCTGGCGGAGACTCTCCGGGTTGCACCAGGTGAGGGGCCAAAGGGCTCTCGCGATTGCGCGGGAGCTGTGGTTGGCTCGCGAAGAGTTTGCGGAGAAAACAGACCGCGCTCCAGGGAGGCTTGTCCCCGATCGGTCTCTGGTAGCAGCTGTGCTCGCGAACCCAGAGACCAAGTCTGACCTCGCTGGGCTCAAGGCATTCCACGGCCGTGCCAGCCGATCGGAGCTTGGCAGATGGTGGGATGCGATCGAGCGCGGCAGAACAACAGATGACCTCCCAGAGACTCGAGCGCCCTCGGAGGGACCACCACCCCCGCGGGTCTGGCCAGATCGGAATCCTGAGGCAGCCGCCCGAATGAGTGCCGCTCGAGAGGTGCTGGCACGTGTGGCAGAGGAGCACGCAATTCCCGCCGAAAACCTCCTCACGCCGGACTATCTGAGGCGACTGTGTTGGGAGCCACCCCAGCCTGAAACGTCCGCATCACTCTCTGCTTTCTTGCTGGAGAAGGGCGCCCGCCCCTGGCAAATCTTGTTGGTTGCCGACGCACTCGCCGAAGCGTTTGTGGGCGCCCGCCAAAGCACAGCACCCGAGGCCGGGGTCGCGTCGTAGAGCACAGGCACCGGGGTGAAAAGAATCCCCGGAGCTCCTAGCATGGGAAGACCGAGTGGAAGGTCTGTCATGCAGGGAAACCAGGTTGTGTTCGTCGATGGTGTCCGCACCCCCTTTGGCCGTGCTGGTGAGAAGGGAATGTACTGGAAGACACGTGCTGACGACATGATTGTGTCGGCCATCATCGGACTTCTGGAGCGAAACCCCGGCATTCCCCCCGCACGAATTGACGAAGTCGCGATTGCTGCGACCACCCAGGAGGGTGACCAGGGTCTGACTCTCGGCCGAACCGCAGCGATACTCGCAGGCCTCCCCCTGAGCGTGCCCGGCTTCGCTATCGATCGCATGTGTGCCGGGGCGATGACCGCAGTAACAACACTGGCCGGTGGGATCGCCGCCGGCGCCTATGACATCGCTCTCGCCGGCGGTGTGGAGCACATGGGTCGACACCCTTTGGGCCGAGATATTGACCCAAACCCTCGCTTCCTGGCCGAAAAGCTCGTGAGTCCCGACGCTCTCAACATGGGCATCACAGCTGAACGCCTCCACGACCGCTTCCCCCAGCTCACCAAAGAACGCGCCGACCGAATGGGAATGCTGTCCCAGCACAAAGTTGAGGCCGCCTATCAGGCGGGACATATCCAGGCTGACTTAATTCCCGTTGCGCTGCCCAGTGACGAGGGATACGGAATGGCCACCGAGGATGAGGGGCGCAGACCTGGAACCACTATGGAGGCTCTCGCCGAGTTGAAAACTCCGTTCCGGCCCCACGGAAAAGTCACCGCCGGTAATGCCTCACCCCTGACCGATGGGGCCACTGTTGCCGCCCTAGCCTCGGAGGACACCGCCCGAGAGCTCGGGCTCAGCGTGAAGATGCGGATGGTCTCCTTTGGTTTTGCCGGAGTAGAGCCAGAGGTGATGGGCATTGGGCCGATTCCCTCCACCGAGAAGGCTCTCGCTAAAGCGGGCCTGTCCATTGACGATATCGGGCTCTTTGAGCTCAATGAAGCTTTCGCGGTTCAGGTGCTCAGCCTTCTGGACCACTTCGGGATTGCCGATGACGACCCCCGAGTGAACCCCTGGGGTGGAGCGATAGCGCTGGGCCACCCCCTCGCCGCCTCTGGCGTTCGACTGATGATTCAGCTCGCTCGGCAGTTTGAGATGCACCCCGAGGTTCGCTACGGCCTGACCGCAATGTGTGTAGGCCTGGGACAGGGCGGCAGCGTCATCTGGGAAAACCCTCACTACCGGGGAGCAAAATAATGGCCAAGAGTGCGATTGCGCAGTATGACTCTCTCGATGTAGCGCCGCTCCTTGCCCATGCACAGGACGAGGTGGTCACCCACAGCTACGTCCGCTACGTGCCGATGCCTAAAACCCGGGGCACGCTTGCCCTGGTAACGCTGGATAACGGCAAAGACCACACCAGACCCAACACCCTCGGACCGCAGAGCCTGGTGGAACTTCGAGAGACCCTTCTGGGACTCCAGGAGAAGGCGCGGGCTAAGGAGATCTCGGCCGTCGCAATTACCGGAAGTCCCTTCATTCTTGCCGCGGGGGCCGACCTCTCCAAAGTCGGCGACATCCCGGACAAAGCCACCGGCGTGTTGATGGTGAAGCTTGGTCATCAAACGCTCGGGCTCCTCGGCGAAA
>JAQBZV010000127.1 GCA_027728145.1 Actinomycetota bacterium
TTTGGTTCGGCCCAAGACAGTGAGAGCATTATCGCGGGCCGCCCCAGAGAGGGTGGTTACTACCTGCTCGATGCCGCAGCCAGAAAAGCTCACGCCCCACCGGCCGTGGACGACAAGGTCATCACCGGGTGGAATGGTCTAGCACTGCGGGGCCTCGCCGATGCTCACCGAGCCGGAGTTGCGGGCAACCCCGGGGAACTGGGGGAGCAGGTGGCGACCTGGTTGCTGGAGAACCACATCAACGACGATGGGTCACTCATTCGACTCTCACGGAGAGGCACTCCGAGCTCAGCGCCTGCGACCCTAGAGGATTACGGCGGGCTCTGTGTGGGGCTTCTGGAGCTTGGGTTAGCCCTTGGTCACGCCCGCTTTGTGGCAGAAGCCTTCACGCTGTTGGAGTCGATTGCTGGCAGGGAGCACACCCTCGGACAAGACGAGGTGATGCGCCAGAAAGGTTTCACCCCGCGGCCCGATATTCAGGAGGGTGCTTCACCCTCCGGTGTTGCCTTGATTGCACAGGCCCTTTTACTGGCAGCAACCCTGCGCGGCGATTATGGGCTCCGCGATCGAGCACAGAACATTCTCGGGCCTCACGTGTCTCAGGCGCTCATGACCCCTTTGGGGGCTGGTGGTGTTTGGGAGGCGCTTTCCGCCCTCGCTCGGGAGGAGCGAGAAATCATCGTGGTGTCTGATCAGCCCACAGAGATGACTGCTCTGGCAGGGGGGTATCGAGCGCCAGGAACGGTCATCGTCTCTGTCACGGGAGACCAGGCCCAGCAGTTGGTGAAAGTTGGAGTGGAAATTCTCCGGGGCAGGAATGATGGTTCCACTCCCACGGCCTATGTGTGTCACAAAGGTGTGTGTCAGCTTCCCGTTCAGAGCGTCAAGGCCCTTCGAGCCCAACTGCAACAATGACCCTGTGTTGATTCTTGCCGCCACCCCGATTGGCAACTTAGGTGATGCCACACCCCGGTTGGCAGAAGCCCTCGCGAGTGCAGATCTTCTGGTGGCCGAGGACACTCGTGTTCTGCGCAAACTCATGGGTGCCCTGGGGGTCACGAGTGATGCGCCGGTGCGCTCCGCCAATGAACACACCGAGGGCGCTGTGGCGGAAGAGATTTGGACCCTTGCCACCACCGGGGACGTCCTGGTGGTGTCGGATGCGGGGATGCCCGCCATTAGTGACCCAGGCTTTGTCCTCGCCCGAGGGGCGAGGGAGCGGGGAATCCCCATCAGCGTGATACCAGGCCCCAGCGCTGGCCTGTCAGCGCTTGCCGTCAGCGGACTCCCCACCGATCGCTTTATCCATGAGGGTTTTGTTCCCAAGAAGGGACGAGTGGGGTATTTCGAGACACTCCAGAGCGAACCCCGCACCCTGATTTTCTTTGAGTCCCCGCATCGACTCCACGACATGCTTCTGGATGCAGCCTCGGTGTTGGGCAATAACCGAGAGGCGTGTGTGGCCAGGGAGATCACCAAAATGTTTGAGGAGATCGCCAGGGGCACCCTGGCGGAGCTCGCCGAGCACTTCTCGGGAACTGTGAAGGGTGAAATTGTCGTCGTGGTTGCGGGAGCTCCCACCGGGGCGACGGGGTTACCAGAAGCCTTGGCTGGCGTGAAGCAATTGGTGGACTCCGGTATGCGCAGGGCGGAAGCTTGCCAAGTAGTGGCCAAGGAGACCGGTATTCCCAAGAGCACTCTGTATAAGGAAAGTGTCGGGGACTCCGCGTAGGATTGAGCCTCGATGCCTACTCAGCAGTCCGATTCTTTCTTTATCGCGACACCGATTTTCTATGTGAATGACGTGCCGCATATTGGGCATGCCTACACGGAGGTGGCCGCTGATGCCCTGTCGCGCTGGATGCGCAACTCCGGCATCGACACCTGGTTTTTGACCGGAACTGACGAGCACGGTCAGAAAATTATGCGCACCGCACTCGCCAATGGCGTGGAGCCTAAGGAGTGGGCGGATCGTTTGGTGGAGCAGGCGTGGAAACCCCTGCTCGCCACCCTAAATCTGGCCAACGACGACTTTATTCGCACCACCGAGGAGCGTCACGAAAGTGCGGTACAAAAGTTCCTGACACTCCTCCACGACAAAGGTTTCATCTACCAGGGCGAGTACGAGGGTTTCTATTGCGTGGGCTGTGAGGAATACAAGACCCCTGCAGACCTAGCCGAGGGAATCGAGGAGTTTGAGGGCCAGAAGGTCTGCCAAATCCACGGTCGCCCCATCGAGGTGTTGCAGGAAGAGAACTACTTCTTCAAGATGAGTGACTTCCAGGAGAAACTCCTGGAGCTCTATCGGGAGCGACCCGATTTCATTCAACCCGCCAGTGTGAAGAACGAGATCGTGGCGTTTGTGAACCGAGGTCTGGAAGACCTCTCCATCTCACGCTCCAATATCGATTGGGGCATCGAGCTGCCCTTCGACAAGACCCACGTCACCTACGTCTGGTTTGAAGCCCTCCTGAACTACATCACCGCCACCGGCTGGGGCTCCGACGAGACAGAGTTTGCCCGCCGCTGGCCGGCCGTTCAACTGGTGGGTAAAGACATTGCCCGCTTTCACGCCGTGATTTGGCCCGCCATGTTGATGGCGGCAGATCTGGAGCCCCCCAAGAATGTCTTCGCTCACGGCTGGTTGCTGGTGGGTGGCGAGAAGATGTCCAAGTCCAAACTGACCGGTATTGCGCCCTCTGACATCACCGATGTTTTTGGCGCTGACGCTTTTCGCTACTACTTCCTTCG
>JAQBZV010000128.1 GCA_027728145.1 Actinomycetota bacterium
GCTCGCGATGGTGGAGCACCTCTCGGATGATGACATCTGGAACCTGAAACGCGGCGGGCACGATTACCGAAAGATTTATGCAGCCTTCAAGGCGGCCACCGAGCACAAGGGGCAACCCACCGTCATTCTCGCGAAGACCGTCAAGGGGTATGGCCTAGGCCCGAGCTTCGAGGGTCGAAATGCCACCCACCAGATGAAGAAGATGACGCTCGAGAACTTGAAGACGTTCCGAGACGACATGCGAGTTCCCGTCGCAGACTCCGCCCTGGAGGCGGACGTCTACCAACCTCCCTACTTCCACCCCGGGAATGACGACGAAGCCATCCAGTACCTGCACGAGCGCCGACGCGCCCTCGGTGGGTATCTGCCCGAGCGGCGCTCCAAGTACACGCAGGTTTCTCTCCCGAGCGACGATGTGTACGACGGTGCCCGCAAAGGCTCCGGTAAGCAAGAAATCGCCACCACCATGGCGTTTGCCCGATTGCTCAAAGACCTGCTCAAGAACAAGGACTTTGGGCACCGTCTCGTGCCGATCATTCCTGATGAAGCCCGCACCTTTGGCATGGATGCCTACTTCCCGAGCTCCAAGATTTATAACCCGCACGGCCAGGCTTACACCTCGGTCGACCGGGAACTGTTGCTCGCCTATAAGGAAAGTCCCGAAGGCCAGATACTGCACACCGGAATCAACGAGGCCGGTGCGTTTGCCGCGTTCACCGCGACCGGCACCTCCTATGCGACTCACGGTGAGCCCATGGTTCCGATCTATGTCTTCTACTCGATGTTTGGTTTCCAGCGAACTGGCGATGCGATGTGGGCTGCGGGAGATCAGATGGCCCGAGGATTCATCATGGGCGCCACCGCCGGTCGCACCACCCTGACCGGTGAGGGTCTCCAGCACGCTGATGGCCACTCACCTCTGCTTGCCTCGACAAACCCGGCGGTCGTCACCTATGACCCGGCGTATTCCTATGAGATTGCCCACATCGTGAAGGCTGGCCTGGAGCGCATGTATGGCGGGAATCACCCCGACCCCAATGTGATGTATTACCTCACGATCTACAACGAGCCAGTGGTTCAGCCTGAGGAGCCCGCAGGACTCGATGTTGAGGGCCTCCTCAAGGGTCTCTACCTACTGAAGGAGGGCCCGCTTGAGGGTGCCCCCAAGGCCACTATCCTCGCCTCGGGTGTCGGAATGGCGTGGGCGTTGGAGGCCCAAGAGCTCCTCGCCACTGACTGGGGTGTGAGTGCCGATGTCTACTCGGTGACCTCCTGGAACGAACTCCGAAGAGATGGTGTGGAGGCGGAGCGTCATAACTTCCTGCACCCCGACCAGCCCGCACGCGTGCCCTATGTCACCGAAAAGCTGCAGACGGCACAGGGCCCGATTGTCGCCGTCAGTGACTTTATGCACTCCGTTCAGGACCAAATCAGGGAGTTTGTGCCCGGCACCTACCTCACACTCGGTGCTGATGGCTTTGGTTTTAGTGACACCCGACCAGCTGCTCGCCGTCACTTTGCGATTGATGGACCCTCGGTCACGGCTCGTGTCCTCCAGCAACTGGCGAAAGAGGGAGTAGTGGCGCCTGATGCCCTGCAGCAGGCGATCACGAAGTATCAACTTCTCGACGTCACCGCGGGGACGAGTGGCTCTGCTGGCGGCGAAGCGTAGGGTTTTCGCTCTAGTCTCGAGGACACCATGACCGCCACCATGACCAAGAAGCAGACGCTGGCGTGGTTGCGCAATATTTCGGGTGACATGGCCAGTGCCACGTTGGCTCGGTTGGAACGAGATCTCCCCTGGTACAAGGACATGCCCCCGAGCCGTCGCTCGGCTGTGGGAATGGTGGCCCAAGCGGGAATTACCTCGTTCATTAGTTGGTATGAATCACCCGAGTCCACCCCGTGGGTTGCCTCTGATGTTTTTGGGATGGCACCCAGAGAACTATTGCGCTCGGTGAGCCTCCAGCAAACCCTGCAGCTGATCAAGGTGACGGTGGAGGTGGTCGAGGACTACCTGAAGGATGCCCCTCACGAACTTCGCGAGGGCATCCTGCACTACTCCCGAGACATCGCCTTCGCAGCAGCTGATGTGTATGCCAGGGCGGCGGAAGCCCGCGGGCTCTGGGACGCCCGCTTGGAGGCGCTCGTCGTGGACTCGATCCTCAGCGGAGAGTACGACCAGGAACTGCCCTCCCGGATTGCAGCACTGGGCTGGACGGGACACGGTGAAGTGTGCGTGATCGTCGGCACAAGCCCCCGCATGGTTGATGTCGATGCCATTCGGAGAACCGCGCGACACCACAACACCGATGTGTTGGTGGGTGTGCAAGGCAACCGACTCGTGGTTGTCGTGGGTCGACGAATCGATGAGGATGCGAGCCACGACGTTGAACCTCTGGAGGACATTGCCCGAGCACTCGATGACTCGTTTGGGCCGGGAACCTATGTGGTCGGGCCCGCCGTCCCAGCAGTCGTGGACGCAGTCAAAAGCGCCAAGGCAGCACTCGCCGGATTCTCGGTGGCGAAGAGCCGCCGGGAACCGCCGCGTCCCCTGTTGGCAAACGATGTTCTTCCGGAGCGAGCACTCGCGGGAGACCCACTAGCGAGGCGCGCCCTCATCCAGGGAATTTATGAACCCCTGCGCGACCACGCACTGGATCTCCTCGGGACTGTCTGGACGTATTTCGAAACAGGCCACTCGTTGGAGGCCACGGCTC
>JAQBZV010000129.1 GCA_027728145.1 Actinomycetota bacterium
GCCCAGACTGGCTCGATGGGGTCCAAGCGGACTCAGTAGTCGGCAAGACTCGAGCCACTACCCCGGAAGAGCTTCGCGACCAGGCAGTCCGTGTGGTGTCCTCGCCCAACCTGGCTAATCCCGAATGGATTACCAACCAGTACGACCGCTACGTGATGGGAAACACCGCACTTGCCTTTCCGGATGACGCCGGCATGATTCGTGTGGACGAAGTCTCTGGGCTCGGTGTTGCTCTCGCAACTGACGCCAACGGCCGCTACAGCTACCTAGACCCCTACACCGGCGCACAGTTAGCGCTGTCGGAGGCTTATCGGAACGTGGCGGCCACCGGAGCGAGCCCTCGAGCCGTCAGTGACTGTCTAAACTTTGGCAGCCCTGAAGATCCCGAGGTCATGTGGCAGTTTGCCGAAGCTGTGCGCGGCCTGGCTGATGCCTGCATGGAACTTGGCGTTCCGGTCACGGGCGGGAATGTCAGCTTGTATAACCAAACCGGCACCACTCCGATTCACCCCACCCCCGTGGTGGCCGTCATGGGAGTTATTGACACTGTGGAGCGTCGACTACCCAGTGGCTGGCAAGACGATGGAGAAAACCTCTACCTGCTCGGCACCACCCGAGCAGAGCTCGATGGGTCAACCTGGGCCGATGTGATCCATAACCACTTGGGTGGGATGCCACCTCGGCCAGATCTTTCTGCTGAAAAGGCTCTTGCCGGTCTGATGAGCGTCGCAGCCAAGGATGGGCTCGTCACCAGCGCCCACGATGTCTCCACCGGTGGACTCCTCCAGACCCTGGTGGAGGGTGTTCTGCGTCGCCGGGTGGGAGCGCGAGTGTGGCTGTCTGAAGTAATGGAAGATGGCGGCCTAGATATCACCGAAGCCCTGTTCTCGGAGTCTGTCGCTCGGATGGTCGTCAGTGTCGCCCGCGAAGACGATGTGAAGTTCCGAGGCTTGTGTGAGGGCCGTGGTGTTCCGGTAGCGCGAATTGGAGTCACCGACCTTTCTCTTCACGGCCTAGACATCGCCGACCAGTTCAGCTTTGGCCTGGAAGAGCTCGATACTCTCCACCGCGGAACACTGCCCGAAATCCTCGGACCGGTTGTTGGATACCAGCCCTAGCTGCCCTGCAGGGCCGGGCGTCCCCGGACCCCGCTACGGTGGAAGAACTCATGATTGATTCCTCCCGTTTTCTCGTCTCTTCCTCGGATTACGATGCATGGCTCGCTGTTCGCGCCAGCGGCGTCACCGCGACAGCGGTATCCAAAGCTGTCACTCCCGAGGGTTTCCGGGAAGTTGTCGACCAGATGCGCAATCCCACCCCCATTCCTGACAACGACTACATGCGCTTTGGTCGAGAACAAGAAGCAGCGCTCATGGAGAAGCTCGGGACCCAGTTCGAACTTGAACCCAATGATTGGTTAATCGCTAAAGATTCAGAGGCTTTGCGCTGGCAGATGGCCACGCCGGATGGTCTCTCCCCGGGACACGAGCTCATTGCGGAGGTTAAGACCACCGGACGGGACTGGGGTGAATGGCGCAATGTTCCCGGCAATTACCACCGCCAGGTCCAGTGGCAGCTCTACGTGACCGGCGCTAACGCCTGCGTGTTTGGCTGGATGCTCCGGGAAAAGAAGAACGGCGAGATGGTTCCTGGATGGCCGGGCCCCAAGTTCGTGGTTGTGGAACGAGACGATGCACTCATTGAGCGACTTATTGAGGTTGCCGGCAACCTCTACCGGGAACTACCCCTCGCCAGCAGCTAGCTCCTCGTGGTGCTGAATAACTTCAGCGAGGATGAAGCCCAAGAACTTTTCGGCAAACTCCGGATCCAAGTCCGCCTCTTGCGCTAATCCGCGGAGGCGTTCAATCTGGGCGGCCTCCCGGGCGGGATCCGAGGGAACCATCTGAAGCTCCGCTTTCAGCCGCCCCACCTGCTGCGTGGTGCGAAACCGCTCCGCCAGAAGGTGGACGAGCGCAGCATCGATGTTGTCGATGCTTTTTCGCAACTGGTGAAGCTCCGGGGGAATCGAATCCATAGAGCGACCCTACCGAGCCAGACTGCCCGGTGCTAGTCCAGCAGCGAGTGCCGGGTGATGATGGCGTCCCTGGCTGGACCCACGCCGATTGCCGACATCCTTGCGCCACTCATTCCCTCCAGAGCTTCGACATAGTCGCGAGCATTCTTCGGGAGGTCCTCGAAAGTTCTGGCCCCCGAGATGTCCTCGCTCCACCCGGGGAAGTATTCATAGATGGGCTTTGCGTGGTGGAAATCAGACTGCGACCACGGAATTTCTTCCACTCGCTCACCCTCCACCTCATAGGCAACACACACGGGAATCTTCTCCAGACCGGTGAGCACATCCAACTTGGTCAGCACAAAGTCCGTCACACCGTTAATTCGAGCGCTATACCGGGCAATCGGAGCGTCATACCACCCGCAGCGGCGTGGTCGACCAGTCGTGGTGCCAAACTCGTGTCCCTTGTCACGCAGGAACTCACCGAACTCGTCGTCTAGCTCGGTGGGAAACGGTCCAGAGCCCACCCGAGTTGTGTAGGCCTTCACAATTCCAATTACCGTGGCTAAACGCCATGGGGCAATTCCCGCTCCCGTGGCGGCACCACCCGAGGTGGCATTCGACGAGGTCACAAACGGATATGTTCCGTGGTCAACGTCG
>JAQBZV010000006.1 GCA_027728145.1 Actinomycetota bacterium
GACAGTTTCTCTTAAACCCCTGAATAAAGCGCCCACACGCCCCAATCTGAGAGTGGAGCGCACGACGGATGTCGTAGACTTGGGGTCAAGAGCTTGCATGTCACGGTGAAAGGTTTCCAATGCGCCACACCCTAAAGCGCGGCCTCAAGGGCGCGTCCCTTCTCACTGTTCTCGCGGTTGTGCTGGCGGGGTGCACATCGCAGAGCGCGTTGGGCTGGCTCCCCACCGAGAGAGGTCTGACGAACCAGGTCGACCGTGTCATTGACCTGTGGGTGGTGTCCTGGGTGGTGTTGCTCATCGTGGGCGTCATAACATGGCTACTGATTATTTGGGCCACTGTCGTCTACCGTCGTCGCCGTGGGCAGTCTGGTCTCCCCGCTCAATTGCGCTACAACATGCCTATCGAGACTTTCTACACGATCGTTCCGCTCATTCTCGTTTTGGGGTTGTTTGCCTTTACGGCGCGCGATCAGACCATCATTGAAGCCCCTCTGGAGGATCCCGACGTCTCGATCGAGGTCTATGGCAAACGTTGGGCCTGGGACTTTAACTATCTCAACGAAAACGTCTACCTTGCCGGAATCCAGGGACAAGAGATTCCTGGCGGGGGAGTAGACAACGAACTGCTTCCCAAGCTCTATCTGCCGGTGAATCAGAGCGTAGAAATCAAGATTGAGTCCCGAGACGTCATCCACTCGTTTTGGGTTATCGACTTCCTGTACAAGAAAGACATGATTCCTGCGCGCACCAACTACTGGTACTTCATTCCCCAGGAAGAGGGAGTGTTCAGAGGTAAGTGCGCAGAGCTTTGTGGTGAATACCACTCCCTCATGCTCTTCGAGGTCCACGTGGTTTCAGAGCAGGAGTACAACCAACAGATTCAAGCTCTTCGAGCTCAAGGCAATGTGGGACGCCTTGGCCCGGAGGCAAGCGTCTTGCAGAACCTTCCCGGTACCGGCGCATTTAGTGAGAGTGAGTAGTAGCAGATGACAACTACAGCCCCCCGCCCCTCAGTCACAGAAACTCCTCAGGGTCTTTCTAACGCCAGGGTTGCCACCAAGGGAAACCTTTTCGTCGATTGGATTACGACTACTGACCACAAGAAGGTTGGTTACCTCTACCTGATCACGTCTTTCCTGTACTTCCTGCTCGGCGGGGTGATGGCTCTCGTTATTCGCGCGCAACTTTTCGCTCCCGGTCTGGAGATCGTGGCTACCAAGGAGCAGTACAACCAGCTCTTCACCATGCACGGAACCATCATGTTGTTGATGTTTGCGACTCCGCTGTTTGCGGGGTTTGCCAACGTGCTGATGCCTCTGCAAATCGGCGCACCGGATGTGGCATTCCCGCGTCTGAATGCTCTCGCTTACTGGTTCTTTAGCTTTGGCTCGCTCATTGCGGTGGCCGGGTTCTTGACCCCTCAGGGTGCTGCCGCATTCGGGTGGTTTGCCTACGCTCCGCTGTCCAGTCAGACCTTCTCGCCGGGCTTAGGAGCCAACCTCTGGGTATTTGGCTTGGGTCTGAGTGGTTTTGGGACGATCTTGGGTGCGGTGAACTTCATCACCACCATCATCACGATGCGAGTTCCTGGAATGACGATGTGGCGTATGCCGATCTTCACCTGGAACACCCTCGTTACCTCAATTCTTGTGTTGTTGGCCTTCCCCGTGTTGGCTGCCGCGATGCTCGCGTTGGGCTCGGACCGAGTATTTGGCTCCCATGTATATGACGCAGCAAATGGTGGAGCAATTCTCTGGCAGCACCTCTTCTGGTTCTTTGGCCACCCCGAGGTCTACATCATTGCCTTGCCCTTCTTTGGAATAGTGTCGGAAATCTTCCCGGTCTTCAGCCGTAAGCCGATTTTTGGGTATAAGACTCTGGTCTACGCGACCATTGCAATTGCGGCCCTGTCAATGACCGTGTGGGCTCACCACATGTATGTGACGGGTTCCGTGCTTCTGCCCTTCTTTGCCCTGACGACGATGCTCATTGCGGTGCCCACGGGTGTCAAGATATTCAACTGGATCGGCACAATGTGGCGGGGCTCGGTCACGTTTGAGACCCCCATTGTCTTTGCTTTGGGCTTCCTCATCTCCTTTGTGTTCGGTGGTCTGACCGGCGTCATTCTTGCCTCCCCGCCGCTCGATTTCCATGTCTCAGACAGCTACTTCGTGGTTGCTCACTTCCACTACGTGGTGTTTGGAACAGTGGTGTTTGCGATGTTTGCAGGCTTCTACTTCTGGTGGCCTAAGTTCACCGGAAAGATGCTGAACGAGTCTTTGGGACACGTGCACTTCTGGATTCTGTTCGTCGGGTTCCACATGACGTTCCTCATCCAGCACTGGTTGGGCGTCATGGGTATGCCCAGGCGGTATGCGACCTATCTCCCGGAGGATGGCTTCACCTGGATGAACCAGCTCTCCACGGTGGGATCGGTGCTTCTGGCTCTTTCGATGATTCCTTTCTTCCTCAACGTCTACCTGACCGCCCGTAACGGCCAGAAGGTGACCGTGAACGACCCGTGGGGCTATGGCCGTTCACTCGAGTGGGCCACCTCCTGTCCTCCTCCCCGTCACAACTTCACCTCGATTCCGAGGATTCGGTCTGAGTCGCCTGCCTTTGACCTCAACCACCCTGAAATCGACTTGCCGGCGGTGGAAGCGGCTCGAAAAGCCCCAGCAAAGGCTGCGAAGTAGGCTAGGAACTCATGAAGACAAACATTGTTCTGCTGTGGGTCCTCACGGTCTATTTCTTTGCCCTGGCCGCGGTCTACACGGTGTGGTCGACTATCGACACGGGTGCCATTGAGTGGGTGGGTTCGCTCGCCATTGTTCTCAGCGGAGCACTGACAATTTTTATTGCCTTCTATCTCCAGGTCCAATTGCGAAATCAGGGTGGCGAGCTTCCCGAGGATCGTGTGGATGCGGAGATTGACGAGGGTGACCCTGAAATTGGCTTCTATAGCCCGTGGAGCTGGTGGCCCATCATGCTTGCAGGAGGCGCTGCGGTAGCGTTCCTGGGGCTTGCGGTGGGCTACTGGGTGTCTCTCTACGCCGTTCCCTTTATCCTGATCGGTATCGTGGGCTGGACCTACGAGTACTATCGGGGATATTTTGCCCGCTAGCACGCCCGTCGTCCGTTTCGCTGCAGAGTCTGATGGGGAAGCAATTCTGGCTCTGGTGGGGCGCCTCGGGCACGCTGTACCAGTCGATGCGCAAGCATTTGGCTCTAGCTTTCTCCACGTGTTGGCAGATCACCCCCGATCCCTGCTCCACGTCGCTGAGGTGGACGGTGTCATCGCGGGATACGCCCTCACGACTATCACCCAGCTTCTCTACACCAATGGACCTTCAGCCCAACTGCAAGAGATAGTGGTGGACGAGACTCTTCAGACCAGGGGGGTGGGAACCGCTCTGGTCCGCGCTGTTGAGAAGGCGTGTCAGGACAGCGGCGTCACCCAGTTGACCGTCGCATCACGGCGTGCTGGAGGCTTCTATGACCGCCTCGGCTATACCCAGCAAGCGGAGTACATGCGGAGACTCTTCTAGAGAGTCCACACACCCTTCACTGCGGTTGCGTTGTTAGCGCCCCCGAAGTCGCCGTTAGTGCTTGCCCGCACCTTCGAGTTCTTTGGCTTCGATCGGGAGAACCCGGTCCTCAAAGAACCAGCGTGATACTCCCGCCCGCAGCCTCGTGCCGACCGTGATCCGACCTTCGTCGTTGGGACGAACGGTGAGGGGCTGGTAATCGTTGTAGTCCAGGAGTCTCCAACGCTCATAGTCGTCGAGCTGCTCGTGCACCTCGACGTACTCTCCACCGGGCAGACGAACAATACGTCCACTCTCGTAGCCGTGGAGCGCGATCTCACGATCCTTGCGCTGCAGCGCCAAACAGGTGCGCTTGGTGATGATGAACGCCGCGATGGGCGCCAAGATGAGCAGCACTTGAAGGGTACTGATAACCCCCTCGATGGTCATTTTGAAGTGCGTTGCCATGAGGTCAGAGCTCGCTGCGGCCCAGAGAACGGCATAGAACACGACGCCGGCCGCACCAATTCCAGTCCGGGTCGGGGCGTTGCGGGGGCGCTCAGCGATGTGGTGCTCACGCTTGTCTCCGGTTACCCACGCTTCAAAGAAGGGGTAGACGGCGACGGCACCGAGGAACACAATCAGCACCACCGTGGGGGCCAGAATATTCATGGCCCAGGTGTAGCCAAAGAGCACAAACTCCCAACCCGGCGGAACCAATCGTAAGGCTCCATCGGCAAAGCCGATGTACCAGTCAGGCTGCGTACCCGCGGACACAGGGGAGGGGTCATACGGCCCGTAGTTCCAGATCGGGTTGATGGTGAAGAGGGAGGCAATCAGCATGATCACTCCGAACACCAGGAAGAAGAACCCTCCGGCCTTTGCGGCGAACACCGGCATGATTGGAGAACCCACCACGTTGTCGTTCGTTCGGCCGGGGCCAGCAAACTGGGTGTGCTTGTTGACCACCAACAGGGCCATGTGGATGGCCAAAGCGGCAATCAGGATTGCGGGCAAGAGCATGATGTGCAGCACATACAAGCGGGGAATCACTTCCATGCCCGGGAATTGGTCACCGAAGAAGAGGTAGGACATCCACACGCCAACCACGGGGAAGGCCTTGATCATGCCGTCAATGATGCGCAGTCCGTTTCCGGACAGCAGGTCATCGGGGAGGCTGTAGCCGGTGAAACCCTCCGCCATGGCCAGAACGAAGAGGAGGAATCCGACGATCCAGTTCAGCTCGCGGGGCTTGCGGAAAGCTCCGGTGAAGAACACGCGGAGCGTGTGCAAAGCGGTCGAGGCCACAAAGAGCAGTGCTGCCCAGTGGTGCACCTGTCGCATCAGCAGTCCTCCGCGGATGTCGAAGGAGAGATCGAGAGAGGTGTGGTAAGCCACCGACATTTCGATGCCCTTGAGGGGAAGGTACGAACCCTCGTAGGGAACATGGGACATCGAGGGGTCGTAGTAGAAAGTGAGGAAGGTGCCACTAATGAGAATCACAATGAACGAGTAGAGGGCAACCTCGCCGAGCATGAAGGACCAGTGGTCCGGGAAAATTTTGCGGCCGAGGGCTTTGACAGCGGTCGATGCACTCGTGCGCTCGTCTACGTAGTTGGCAGCCCAGTTAGTGAACCGCATGCCACGGCCTACATCAGCTTGCGGTGTGCTCTCTATTGTTGTGCTCACAGTTCACGCTCCCAGAAACTCGGTCCAACAGGTTCAGTGAAATCACTTCGTGCTACCAGGTATCCTTCCGCATCAATGGTGATAGGAAGCTGTGGAAGAGGGCGTGCCGCGGGCCCAAAGATAACTTCACAGTGATTTGCCACGTCAAACTCAGATTGGTGACACGGGCACAACAGGTGATGCGTCTGCTGCTCATAGAGCGCAACAGGACATCCCACATGGGTGCAAATCTTGGAGTAGGCCACAATTCCTTGGTACGACCAGTCGGTTTTGGCAGGATCTTCATTCAGCTCGTCGACGGGCAGACGCATCAGCAGCACCGCTGCTTTGGCCTTTTCTTCCAGTTTGCCGTGCTCGAGATCTTTCCATCCATCGGGAACAACGTGGAAGGCAGACCCAATGGTGACTTCCGTGGCCCTGATGGGAACACCGCTGGGGTCGCGAGTGAGGCGCACGCCCTCTGTCCACATGGTTGTCTTCATGAGCTCGATCGGGTCTTCTGCCGGCGCAAGATCCCGGAACAGCACAACAGCGGGAATCGGCGCGGCAAGAAGGGCACCAAAAAGGGTGTTCCGGATCAGTGACCGGCGGGTAAAGCCAGACTCTTTGTTGGCTTGCTGAAAGGTTTCGACAGCCGCTTGACGAGATTCTTCGCTGCCCCTGGTGGGGTGGCGCTCCTCGACAAGCTCGTGACCGTGCATCAGGGCCTTCGCCCACTGGACGGCACCAATTCCCACACCCAGGAGAGCAACAGAAAGCCCCAAACCCACCGTGAGGTTGTTCATTCGGACAGATCCCATGTCACCGGGGATGATGGGGAAAATTACGTAGGCCACTGCCGCAAACCCACTTCCGACAATCGAGAGCAGGAAGAACAGAGAAATCCTGCGCTCCATGCCCTTGGCTTCTTTTTCATCCGAGTCCGTCACACGCTGGTGTTCGGGGGCTAGGCCGGGATTCTGGGGAGCATTAGAGCGCTCAACAGCGGTACCAGGGTCCATAGCGTCATCGTGACCTGAGGTCTCGACGTCCGAAGCTGGTGGCTTGTCTGCCATGATCCGTTGCCCCTTTCTTCCCTAGTTAGAGCGTGCTGTCAGCCATACCGCGACGGCAATCAGTCCGCCGAGGCCGATTAGCCAAATGAACAAGCCCTCGGAAACGGGCCCCAAGCTACCCAAAGAGAAGCCACCCACGGAGGGGTTCTCGTCCAGGTACTTGAGGTAGGTGATGACGTCGTTTTTCTCTTCCGGAGACAAGTTCATATCGCTAAACACGGGCATGTTCTGCGGACCCGTCACCATGGCGCCATACACGTGAATGGGCTGGAGGTCGCGCAGATGAGGCGCGTACTTGCCCTCGGTGAGTGCTCCACCGGCTCCGGCCACGTTGTGGCACATGGCGCAGTTGATCCGGAATAGCTCCGCACCGTTGGCCACGTCGCCGTCGCCGGCGTAGTACTTCGGGTCGGGCATTCCGGGGCCGGGGGCGAGCGAGGCCACCCACGCAGCCATCGCGTCGATTTGGGGCTGGGTGAACTGGACTGGCTTTACTTCGGCCTGAGGGCCAGAGGCGGCCATTGGCATACGGCCTGTACCGACCTGGAAGTCCACCGACAATGCGCCGACACCAATCAGCGAGGGACCAGCGACGGAGCCTTCAGAGTTCATACCGTGACAGCTCGCGCAGTTTGCCAAGAAAAGCTTTTCGCCCTCTTCGACAAGTGCTTCCTGCGACACCGGTGCGTCCTGGGCGTGCGCGATACCCGTGCTTGCCGCCGCATACGTGCCTCCGGTGACGAACAAACCAATCACCAGGAGAAGTCCACCCATCAACGGGTGGCGGCGACCTGAGCGGCGTGGGGAGCGGGATGACGGCATAGGGGAGCGCAACTACTTTCTTCTCTAGTTATCTCAAGACATAAATGACGAGGAACAAACCAATCCACACAACATCAACAAAGTGCCAATAATATGAAACCACAATCGCGCTGGTTGCCTCACGATGTGTGAAGTTCTTCACAGCATATGCACGGCCGATTACCAGCAAGAAAGCGATTAGTCCGCCCGTTACGTGGAGACCGTGGAAGCCGGTTGTGAGGAAAAAGGCCGAGCCATACGCGTCGGAAGCCAAGGTGAGACCTTCCGATACCAATGCGGCGTACTCATAGACCTGCCCCGCAACGAAAATGGCACCCATCACATAGGTGAGGAAGAACCACTCGATCATTCCCCACTGGGTGGGTTTCCAGCCGGTTGCTCTGGCCTGCAAGCGCTCCGCGGCAAACACACCGAACTGGGCGGTAACGCTGGAGAGGACAAGAATCGTGGTGTTGACAGCAGCGAAGGGCAGGTCGAGCAGCGGAACTCGAGACTCCCAGAGCTCCGGCGATGTTGAGCGCAGCGTGAAATAGATCGCGAACAAACCCGCGAAGAACATGACTTCGCTACCCAGCCACACGATGGTGCCCACAGCAACGACGTTGGGTCGATTTACGGTGGGCGCGGAGAGTCCTGGTGTTAGAGATGTGCTGCTCACCCCTCCATTATGCCTGATGCGAGACTGAGATTTTGCCCCACGACATGCCCGATGAGGCCAGTACCATGGGCCCTATGCCCTCCGACTTCTCGTGGCCTGAGACTCTCGCCCAGCTACTCGAGCGACGAGACCTCACCGTGGCGCAAGCAACCAGCGCTATGGAAGCTGTGATGGCGGGGGAGGTCACGGACTCCCAAATGGCGGCGTTCCTAGTGGCCCTGCGAGCCAAGGCTGAAACCGTTGATGAGATCGTGGGTTTTCGAGACGCCGTTCTCAAGCACGCCGTTGCGCTTCCCATAGACCCGATGGTCCTGGACATTGTGGGGACCGGGGGAGACCCGTATGGCGCTGTCGTGAATGTGTCCTCGATCGCGTCGATTGTGGCAGCAGCTGCCGGCGTTCCGGTGGTGAAGCACGGCAATCGTGCGGCAAGTTCTGCTTCAGGAGCCAGCGACGTGCTGGGGGCGCTGGGGGTGAACCTAGAGCTGGAGCCGAGCGAGGTGGCGCGAGTTTTTCACGAGGTCGGGTTGACGTTCGTGTTTGCTGCGAAATTCCACCCGGGTTTCCGGCACGCAGCCACTGCAAGGAAAGAAATCGGAATTCCCACCGTTTTCAACATTCTGGGGCCACTGTGTAACCCGGTGAGGCCGGAAGCGAGCGCCGTGGGAGTGAGCAATTTGGGCCGAGTGCCGCAAGTTGCCGGGGTTTTTCGCACCCGCGGTGCTACGGCCCTCGTGTATCGAGGTGACGATGGCATCGACAAGATGACCACCACCGGTCACTCTCACGTGTGGGAGGTGACCCGGGGGCAAATTTATGAACACGATGTGAACTCGGAAGAGCTGGGTCTCGCAAAATCGCGACCCGAGGATCTCCTCGGGGAGGGTCCCGAGCACAATGCCAGCTTGGCCAGAAGCGTTCTCGCGGGAGATCCTGGACCCGTTCGAGACATTGTGGTGCTCAATGCGGCAGCGGGCTTGGTGTCGTTCGCTTTGGCGGAAAACCCTGCCGAGCGCGAACGCGGCTTGATGGAGCGGCTTAGCGAGAAGATTGTTCTCGCCGAATCAGCCCTTGACTCAGGACATGCCCAGAAAAAACTGGAGGACTGGGTAGCGGAGACCCACCATTAGCTTGGGGTAGGGGTGCGGGGTCTCTCCCACGGCGCCTGATCACTCAATCTGACATAATATAGATTATCGGAGTCTATATTCAGGGGGCGAGCGATCTCATCAGGCCGGGCAACGTTGAGGGCTCAAAGGGTTCACCCCTCGCTTCCAACTCATCCGCACTAAACCAGCCCCAGTTGGTGACATCAACGTGTTCTTCCTCCGTCCAGAACGTGTTGGTCGGCTCGAAACGCTCGGTTCGCACCAGAAAATACTCCGCGTAGCCGCGGTTGTGGTCAGCTTCGTCAAAGCGCACCTCGAAGCTATACGTCCACACGGGGTCCCCCGCGCTATCAAATGCGCGACCAGTTTCCTCATATAACTCCCGAAGGGCCGCGTCGGCGTGGGTCTCTCCAGGATCAACGCCGCCTCCGGGTGTGATCCAGCGAGCGAAACCCGAGGAATCTGGTGCAGCCGTGAAGAAAAACAGGCACGCGCCAGTAGGGTCCATCAGCAGAATCCGGCTGGTAAGCCTGAGACGGTCTGGGGGTGTCACTAGGCCTTCTGGAAGCTGGAAATGTCGCCCACGAGGCGTGTGTGGTCCTCCGGGATGTCCTCCACCGCCGCCAAGGCGACCTCGGCAGCAAACTCATCGACGTTGTAGAGCTTTCCGACTTGTTCCTTGCGCTGTTCGATCACTCCGGGGTTAGCCCGGTTGAGCAGGGTCGCGGTCACCGTGCCCTCGATCATGTCTCCTGAGACCACCACGAAGTCAATCCCGAGACCCTTCATCTGGTCATTCATTCCGCGAAGCGCATCCTCACCTGCACGCTTGGAGAGGGCAACGGGAAGATACTCCGGCATGGTCTCCACCTCGCGGATGAAATGGGCCTGGTGACTGGTGACGAACACAACCCGAGCGCCACGGTCCATCAGGGGCAAAACACTCATGAGGAGACCCACTTGGGAATCACGGTTGAGCTTCATCGCGTAGTCCTCGCCCATGTCGGCTTCCATTCCCCCTGACGCATTGAGAACCAGCAGGTCAAGGCCACCCAGGGTTTCCCCCATGGTGCCGATCATGCGGGCAACACCCACGGGGTCTGTCAGGTCGGCACCCAGCGCCATCGCGGTGCCCCCAGATGCCTGAATGCTCTCCACCAACTTCTGCGCGCGAGCTTCTTTGTTGCGGTAGTTGATGACCACAGACGCACCCGCTTCGGCCAGGTATTCGGCTGTTTTTGCGCCAATGCCTCGCGAGGAGCCGGTGATGAGTGCTCGTGCACCGGTGAGCTGGCCGGGAGTCAACGGATTCGTCATTGTTCGAGCCTATAAGCGATGGTTTACTTTCGCTGTTTATAGTGAGGCAAGGCGTGTGTACGTCAGGAAGACGGTTCACTGTGGCGTATATAGAGGGACAGTACCCCCGAGTTATCGCCCACCGAGGTTTCCCCCTTGATCACGCAGAGAACACCCTGGGAGCCTTCCAAGCCGCCCTCGATGCCGGTGCCGACATCCTGGAGACGGACGTTCATCTCTCCAAGGATGGAGTGGTTGTGGTTGCCCATGACCCGGACCTGACAAGGGTTGCGGGGAGGCCCGGTTTGGTCAGTGATTTCACCGCCTCAGAGCTTGCCTCGATGGACTTGGGGTTCGGTGAGGGATTCCCGAGCTTGGAGGAACTTCTGAGTGCTTTTCCGGACGCCAAATTCAATATTGATCTCAAAACTCGCCCGGCCGTGGAGCCCTTTGCTGATGTCATCCGCTCACTCAGCGCGGAGGCCCGCATCCTCGCAACATCCTTTGATGAGATGACCCGGCAGGCCGCGGTGAACCTCGTGCCGGGTGTTGTGAGCAGCGCCTCCCAGTCGATGGTCATGTGGGCCCGCGTTCGATCCTGGTGGGGCCTCCCGAGTGAGAACTGGCGCGTGCCTCCCGAGGTTGTGGCTCTGCAGATTCCCCCTGCCATGTATGGCGTCGCCCTGGTCACGCCCAGCATGATGCGCTTAGCGAAGCGACGAGGTCTCGAGGTTCACGTCTGGACCATTAATGACCCCGACGATATGCGTCGCCTATGGTCGATGGGCGTCCAGGGAATCATTACGGACCGCACAGACCTCGCGGTGCAGGTGCGCAGCGAACTATTTCCCGACCTGGAACTTAGTTAGGAACCACTCCCCTGCGCTCTGCGCAGAAGGCTCCGCGTGCGCTCCCCGAGCATGCCGATGATTATCCCGGCCAGAGTGAACCCCACCACACCCAGTTCCAGGCTGCGACCAATCAGGGTTGCTGGCGTGGTGTGAGTCGCGAGAGGGACGTCGAGCATCATGTAGCCCTCCTCGTAGGTGGGGAGGCGGTCAAGCTCTCTCCCCCGCGGATCAATAACCGCGCTCGTTCCCACGGTCGAGATGTTCACCACACTGCGTCCGGTCTCAATCGCTCGCATCCGGGCAATGGAGAGCTGCTGGATGCTCTGGTCAGTTCGGCCAAAGTCCGCGTTGTTGGTCGGCGCAAAAATGATCTCGGCACCCGAGTCCATCATCGCCCAGACAATGTTGTCATCCACGATGTCAAAACAGATAGCAATCCCGGCGGTGGTGCCAGCGACATCGAAGACGGTATCGCGCTGCCCGAAGGAGTAATCCCTCGGAACCATGTCAAACAGGCTGGGAGCGAGGGGGTAGAAAAAGTCTCTCCACGGCAGGTATTCAGCGAAGGGAACGGGGTGAATTTTGTCGTATTGGTCACGCACGATGTCGCGTCCACTGGCCTCGTCAAACTCCCACATCAGCATGCTGTTGAAGGTCTCGTCACCGTCGCGCGTAATGGTTCCCACTACCAAGGGTGCGTCCATCTCACGGGACACCTCAGAGACGACCGCGGCAGCATCGGGGTACCGAAGCGGGTCCACATCGGAGGCATTTTCTGGCCAGATCACGACATCAACCTCCTGCCCGTACAGCGGCTTCGTTACCCGGTAGTGATCGGCGAGGTTGTCCCCCCAGTCGTAATCGGCAAACAAGCCTGCCTCGGCATTGCCTTGCACGGCCAGTACTCGGATCGAGCCTGACTCTGTGACGGGCCAGGCGGGCCAGATCACCAGGGCCAACGCCGCCGCCCAGGCGAGCGTGGCTTTGGCGTCCCAGGCGATGCGTCGCTCAGTAACCAGAGCCAGAATGAACGCCACGAAAAACGCCAGGACAAAACTCATTCCTGAGGTTCCCACCCACGCCACGAGCGGAGCCAGGGTGCTCTCTGACTGGCTTTGAGAGATTCGCGCCCAGGCAAACCCACCAAAGGGGAATACCGACGAGACGGCCTCTCTCGTCATCCACGCCCCGCCCACAAGCGCTGGGGTGATGATGAGTCGCCCCGCCAAGCCTGGCCACTGCCTCGAGCCGTAGTGCCAGGCTAGGCCGACCAGTCCCATGCCGAGGGCAAAGAAAAAGACTTGCGCAAGGGTGAGAGCGATCCAGGGAATGAGACCCAGGTAGACGGTGAGCCACCAGATGAGAATTCCAAAGAAGGTGAAACCGCCCACCGCTCCCACGAGTAAAGATCCGCGGAGCGAGAGCCCTCGAACAGACCACAGCATGAGAAACAGGCCCACGAGGGCTAGAGGCCAGATGTCGCGGTCTGGGAAGCCGAAGTCCATAATCCAGCCGGCAAGGATTGCCATACCCAGTGCTATCGGCACGCTCGGCACCAGGCGCAGTTCGCTGCGAGGCTCGAGGGGTGAGGGTGTCATCAGCCCGGTAGCCTAAGCCACGCTGCTCAGAGCAACGATGCCGCGGAACACCAAAGCCCTTGCTTCCAGCGCTGTGTGATGGACCGGACCCACTCCCACGGTGATGATCTGATCGAGCACGTCCACGATCTGTTTGCACCACCGAACAAAATCGCCGACTTGAACCTCATCTCCCTCGAGAATGTCGTCCAGGTGGTGACCGTTGGCCCAGCGATACACCGCCAGCGCAAGCTGCGGTGAGAGCTCTGAGCTGACCGGAAGTTGGTGACGCATTTCCACCTCGGTAAGTTTCCGGTGAAGCCTGCGGGTGTGATCAAGCGCTCCCGGGAATTCACCCCCGGGCAGAAAACGCGGGTCCACCGGACCGTCATCACGCCGTGGCTCATAAACCAGAGTCGCCACCATCGCGGCTAGCTCTGGTGCACCCAGGTCCGACCACGCCTGTCGGCGGAGACACTCCGCTACCAAAAGATCGCGCTCCCCATAGATGCGGCGCAGAGTGGTGCCGTGCTCGGTGATGTCCACGCCCTCCGCTCCCCGGGTCAGGTACCCGGTTTCCTGGAGGACATCCATGACGCGGATAAACGTGGTCGAAATGGCGCCGGTTCGCCGGCGAATTTGGGAGCGAACCTTCTCGGTTTCTTTGTCGAGTTTCCACCAGCGTTCGGACCATCGTGCGTGAGATTCCCGATCGGCACACTGGTGACAGGGATGATGGGCAAGAGCGGTGCGAAGCTTGGCCAACTCGTGGCCCGAAGGTCCGTCAGTCTTCTTCGACGCGTGTCCTCGCTGCCGCTCAAGATCGCTCAAGTCTCGGCGGAGCCGTCCGTATTCGGCAAAGTCGCCCAGGTGGCAGGTCATCGACTCCTGGTAGCCCTGGAGTGATTCTTCGTTCTTGCGCACAGTCCGAGCGAGCTCCACAACATGGCGATCGGCCTGGAATTGGGCAAAAGAAGATTCCAGGATGGTCCGGGTCTGTTCCACGCCAAACTGCGCGATCAGGTTGACCGCCATGTTGTAGGTCGGCTTGAAACTGGACTTCAGCGGGTAAGAACGCCTCGAGGCGAGAGCTGCGACGGCTTCCGGGTTGATTCCTGGTTGCCAAATGATGACGGAGTTACCTTCGTCATCTATCCCTCGCCGTCCCGCTCGCCCTGTGAGTTGGGTGTACTCACCGGCCGTTATGGGAACCCGGGCTTCTCCGTTGAACTTGTCGAGCTTCTCCAACACCACTGTGCGAGCCGGCATATTGATGCCAAGCGCTAAGGTCTCCGTGGCGAAGACGACCTTCAGGAGTTTGCGACGGAAAAGCTCCTCGACAACCTCTTTGAACATCGGCAACATGCCCGCGTGATGGGCGGCAATACCGCGCAGTACCCCATCCAGCCAGGAGTGGTAGCCCAGCACCCCTCGGTCGTCATCGTCGAGGCGGTCAAGTTTTTCTTCGACAAGATCAAGGATGGCGACCCGCTCGTCCTCGGTGGTCAGGGTGACACCGCGGTTTAGCACCTGCGACACCGCCTGGTCACACCCGGCACGGGAGAAGATAAAGAAGATCGCGGGGAGTAGATCTGTCTCGTCCAGTAGTGAAATCACGTCGGAGCGATAGACCCTGTGGCGACGGTCCTCATAGCGTTGATATCGAGGCGCACCTCTCCCCCGACCACCGCGCTGACTGGTTCCGCGCCCCAACATTTGTGAGGTCTGAATGACCTCCGGGTTCACCTTCAGGGCGCCCTTGTGTTTTTGGAATAGCGGCAGCAACTTGTGGGCAAACATCATGTGCTGGTGGAGTGGAACGGGGCGCTCCTCGCTCACGATGACGTCGGTGTGCCCCCGAACTGTCTGCAACCAGTCCCCAAACTCCTCAGCGTTGGACACCGTTGCACTGAGTGAGACCAACTGAACGTAGGAGGGCAAATGGATGATTACTTCTTCCCAGACCGCTCCGCGGAAGCGATCTGCGAGGTAATGGACCTCATCCATGATGACGTAGCCGAGGTTGTCCAGAAGTTCACTGTTTGCATACAGCATGTTGCGGAGCACCTCGGTGGTCATGATGACCACTCTTGCGCGAGGGTTGACACTGCTGTCGCCGGTGAGCAGACCGATCTCGTCGGCCCCGTAGGTGGCCACAAGCTCCTGAAACTTCTGGTTCGATAAGGCCTTCATGGGCGTGGTGTAAAACACCTTCACGTGGGGTTGAAGCAGGGCCAAGTGAACAGCGAACTCGGCAACGATGGTCTTGCCCGCCCCGGTGGGTGCCGCGACCAGCACACCTTTGCCGTCTTCCACAGACTCACACGACGCAACCTGAAAGCTGTCCAACTCAAAACCGAGGCCCGCACGAAAGGCCTCCAGTTTGGGGTGGTCCTGGCGGGAGCGTGCAGCGTGGAACTTATCGGCGGGACTCAGCGTTGTCATCGGCCAGCGCTCTAGCTCTCAGCGCTGTTCTGCAGGAGCTTTGCGGCTTTCTTGGCCTGACGACGGTCGTGCAGCCAGGCGATCCCGGCTGCCAGGAAATACAGGATGACCATGGGAACCGCCAGGACAATCATCGACACCACATCAGCAGCCGGGGTCGCCAGGGCGGTGAACACCGAAATGACGACAACTGCCCAGCGCCATCCGCCAATGATGGCTTTGGCACTGAGGACACCAATGACGTTGAGCAACACGAGGAAGACAGGCAGAACAAAACCCACTCCGATGGCCACAACCAGTTTGAGTGCGAAATCTAAATAGACCTTTGCCGTCAGAAGTGTGGAGGACTGCTCGGGCGCAAACCCGGTCAGAAGAACCACGATGTTGGGTAACACCAGCCACCCCAGGGTGACCCCTGCGAAGAACAGGGGAACAGCGGCGGAGAGAAAACCAAGAGCGTAGCGACGTTCTTTTCTCATGAGGGCTGGGACAAAGAACGCCCAAATTTGATACAGCCAGACCGGTGCCGCCATGACAATTCCGAGCACTACGGCGATGGCCACTTTGGTGTCAAAAGCTTCTGTGACCGAGGTGTAGTTGATGTCCGCATCCCGGTCGCGCTCGCGCGCAATCTCGAGAACTGGCTCACTGAGGGCCGCCCATACCGGGTCGGCCAGGAACCAGCCGCCCACCGCGGCGAATACGACGGAAAGCCCAATGATGCCCAGTCGTCTCCGGAGCTCGACGAGGTGATCACCCAGGGACATACGTCCCTCCGGTGTGCGGCGCCTACTGGCAGCCACGGTTAGCGCTTTGAGGCGTCGGGACCTTCAGAGCCGGAATTGTCAGCCGGGTCGGTGCTGTCATCGCCGGGGCGAACCTCACTCTTGAAGATTTTCAACGACTGGCCAAGGCTCTTCGCCAGAGCTGGCAATTTGGGAGCACCGAACAGGAGCAAAATTACGACCAAAACGATGAGGCCGGTCCAGCCTCCAAGATTTCCTGACATCCGTGAGCCTCCCTGTGGCGTTCAGTGTGGTCAGTGTAGCACCGGGGTGTTTAGGAACCCTGGTCATACCCGGCAAGAGCCTGCTCGGAAAATACTCTCACGGCATCCCGGGCGGATGCTGGCCCCACCACCCTGACGAGATCAGGATTGGCGCCCACAAAATGGGTGAGAGATCCATAATGTGCAAACGGAATATCGACCTGGATGGTGTCCTCGCCGCTCTGCGGGGCAAACCCTCGTGGCAGGTAGTCGGCGATGATGGGGAGCGCTCGGGCCGGGCACTCGATAGTGACAACAACGTCGCTGGGCGAGGGATCAAAGAGCTCAGAAGAAATGTCATCGATGACGGAGGAATGATCTGCCTGAGCCGCAGAGGTAAGTTGCACGGATTCCATGGAGTCCACCCGGAATGTTCGGAGCGCTTGCCGAGTGTGACACCAGGCGCGGACGTACCACGTGGTGTCCCTGGATTCCAGCAACAACGGATCAAGGGTCCGCTCCCCCGACTCGCCACGCTTATTGTGATACACCGCCGTGATTGTTGTCCGAGAGGAAATTGCCTCGGTCAGCAGACTGACGTGGTCGGCCACAGCTCCGGCTCCGACCGCAATTCTGACCGGT
>JAQBZV010000130.1 GCA_027728145.1 Actinomycetota bacterium
CGCGATCACCGGAAGTCCTTTCATTCTTGCTGCGGGGGCCGACCTTTCCAAAGTCGGCGACATCCCGGACAAAGCCACCGGCGTGTTGATGGTGAAGCTTGGTCATCAAACGCTTGGGCTCCTCGGCGAAATGGGTGTCCCGTCGTTCTGCTTCATCAACGGGCTCGCGTTGGGCGGAGGACTAGAAGTTGCTCTCAACGCTGACTACCGCACCGTGTCGGCCAGTGCGGCAGCTCTTGCACTCCCCGAGGTCTTCTTGGGTCTCATTCCTGGGTGGGGTGGGGCGTGGCTTTTGCCGAACCTGATCGGCATCAAGAACGCCCTGATGGTGATGGTGGAGAACCCTCTGAAGATGAACCGAACGCTCAAGCCAGAGCAAGCCCTCTCCCTGGGTATCGCGGACGCCATGTTCCCGGCAGCCAGGTTCCTCGAGGACTCGCTAAAGTTTGCCGACGAGGTTGTGGCGGGAAAAAGGAAAGTGAAGCGACCCCACGAACCGGGCGTTGTGGAGCGCAACACCGTGTGGCCGATTGCGGTCAACACGGCCCGGAAAATGCTTCGGGATCGCATCGGAACCGTGGCCAAGTCTCCCTATGCGGCGCTCGACCTTCTTGCGAGTGCCAAGTCAAATACGAAAGCTCAGGGTTTCGCAGCGGAGGACGAAGTCCTCGCCGAGCTCATTGCCGGTGACCAATTCCGCGCCAGCGTGTATGCATTTATGCTCACGCAAAAGCGCGCCAAGGTGACGCCCGGGGCTCCCGACCGCGAGCACGCTCTCCCCATTACCAAGGTGGGGGTCGTCGGCGGCGGTCTCATGGCCCGCCAGTTCGCTTTTCAAATCCTCCGGCGCCTCGAGGTGCCTGTGGTGATTAGTGATATTTCGGAGGACCGAGTGGCGGACGCCACCGCCTGGATGGAGGCCGAGATTAACACGCTGCTCGACAAGGGCCGCCTGCACAGTGATTCGGCCAACAAACTCCGGGGCCTCATCCACGGCACCACACAGATGGCCGATTTTGCCTCCTGTGATCTGGTGATTGAAGCTGTCTTTGAGGAGATTGGGGTGAAGAGAGAGGTTTTCCAGGAGCTCGAAAAGCACGTCTCCCCTGAGGCTATTCTTGCCTCCAACACTTCGTCTCTCTCGATTGGCGACATCGCCTCAGTCCTCAAGAATCCCGAGCGCATGGTGGGCATCCACTTCTTCAACCCGGTCGCCGTGATGCCTCTGGTGGAGGTGGTGCGGGCAGAAAAATCTTCCGACGCCGCGCTCGCCACTGGAGTGTCCCTCGTCAACAAGCTGAAGAAAACCGCCATCGTCACCGCGGACACCACCGGTTTTGTGGTCAACCGTCTTCTGGCAAAGCTTCTCGGTGAGGCCATGAACGCGATCGAAACGGGAACACCGTATGACGTGGTGGACGAGTCTGTCGCCCCTCTGGGATTACCCATGGGACCTTTCGAGCTCCTCGAACTCGTGGGTCTGCAAGTCGGCGCCCACGTCCTGGACACCCACCATGCGGCATTCCCGGAGCGCTTTTTCGCCAGCGACGCTCTCCGATCACTGGTTGACCACGGAAAAATCTATGACCGGGATGCCAAAAAGAAAGTCACGGGGGTGAGTTCTTTTGCTGCGGGGCTTATTGGGTCAGGACCCGGCCTCAGTGCTGCTGAGCTCCGGGACCGTGTTTATGACGGACTTGCCGATGAGGTCTGGCGGATGCTCGAAGAAGGGGTCGTTGAGGGTCCTGAAGACATCGATGTGGGGATGATTCTGGGAGCGCGCTGGCCCTTCCACATGGGGGGACTAACCCCATTCCTCGACCGCGTGGGGGCGAGCGAAAAGGCGCGAGGAAAAACTTTCCACACTCCTCCGGTCAAGGGTGTGAGCTAGGCCTTACCCTCAGCATCCGAAGCCTCGCGAATACTTTCGTCAGAAGCGCCCTCAGCCGGTAGCGGCCGCGCCACGGGAACCTTCATCCCCATCACCTGGGAGACCAGGTTCCGGGCGATGTGCTGAGAGGTGAGTCCTACCTCCTCGAAAATCTCTCCCCGCGTAGCGTGATCGAGGAACGTATCAGGCAAACCAATCTCGTCGACGGCGGTGTCAACGCCGGCGGCACGCAACTCTTGGCGAATTCTGGTTCCCACGCCGCCCACTCGGATACCATCCTCGATGCTCGCCACAATGCGGTGGTCCCTCGCGAGGTCGATGATGCTGGTCGCGACCGGAATCACCCACCGAGGGTCAACGACAGTGGCACCAATCCCCTGCGCCGCGAGGCGCTCTCGAATGTCCATCGCCATGTGAACCATGGGCCCCACTGCCACGAGGAGCACGTCTTTGTGAGCCGCCTCCGCCATCACGTCAACACCATCGGCGGTGCGCCTGACGGCGTCGATTTCTGGAGAAACAGAGCCTTTGGGGAATCGCACCACGGTGGGAGCATCATCAATAGCGACTGCCTCCCCCAGTTCTTCCCGCAATCTCTTCGCGTCGCGAGGGGCGGCAATCCGAATGTGAGGAACCACCTGCAAGATGGCCAGGTCCCACATTCCGTGGTGGCTTGGTCCATCAGGACCGGTAAC
>JAQBZV010000131.1 GCA_027728145.1 Actinomycetota bacterium
AACGCTCGAACTCTCGAGCTCTTGATTACCCAAATTGAGCGCTTTGAAATCATGCTCACCGATTTGCTGGAAATGAGCCGCTATGACGCGGGTGCTGTTGCTCTCGAGGTCGACGAGGTCAACCTCGTTGCCCTCGTCGAGGACTGTCTTGATCAGCTCGCCCCTCTTGCGACTCAAAAAGGGTCAAATTTAGTGGTCGAGGTTCGAGGGGGATACGGCGAGAGCGAAGTAGACCAGCGGCGTATTCGCCGGATCATTCTGAACTTTGTCGGAAACGCTATTGACCACGGTGAAGGCAGACCCATTGTGACGTTTGTGGACTCCAATGAGGAGGCCGTGGCGATTGCTGTTCGTGACTGGGGTGTGGGGATGACCCCAGAGCAGGTGGAGCGGGTGTTTGACCGATTCTGGAGGGCTGACCCGTCCCGTCAGCGAACGACTGGGGGAACAGGTCTCGGCCTGGCTATTGCTAGTGAAGACGCCATGGCACATGGGGGACGCATTGAGGTCTGGAGCGAGGCGGGTCAAGGGAGTTGCTTCCGGCTGACTATCCCGCGTGTTCCTCTCGGCGAATGGCGGGAGTCCCCACTCCCTCTTCCTCCCGAGAGTGACGCGATTGACTCTTACCTGGCTGAAGAAGACTCCGCGAAAGGGGCTCTCGCATGAGGGCGCTGAATCTCGGGGTGTTGGCGTTCCTCAGTGTCCTGCTCATGGCGTGCACCGCTATTCCCAGCTCGGGGCCGGTCAACTCCACCGACCGCACCACCGGTATTGATGTTTCTGACGTCGATTTTCTTCCCCCGGGACCCTCGACCGGCGCTACCCCTGAAGAGATCATTGCGGGATTCATTGCGGCGGGGACAGCAGCGCAGGATAACTACCGGGTTGCTAGAAGCTATTTGGCCGAGGAGGTCGAAGAGGACTGGAACCCCAACGCATCGGTGTTGATTAGGCGAGGCGAGCCCCTGATTTCTGTCGTGTCGAACACGGTGGCGAGGTATGTGGCGCCGGTTATCGCCAGCGTTGATGAGCTGGGGCGCTTTTCCGCGAGCCCCAGTGTGAGCTCTCAGACATTGGACTTCCGTTTGGTCCGAGAAGACGGGGAATGGCGGATCAGTGGACTTGCCGATGGCATTGTCCTGACCGAAGCAGCATTTGCTGAAGCGTTCTCCAGCTACCGGCTGTATTACTTCTCCGCCGGATACCGGGAGTTGGTTCCCGACATCCGATGGTTTGCCTCCCGCGGGGAGGTGTCCTCAAAGATTGTGCGGGGGTTGCTAGAAGCCCCCTCGTTCTGGCTCGACCAGGGAGCAACAGTGACGGCGTTCCCGGAGGGAACACAACTCGCCCTCACCCCTGTCTCCGTTGTGGACGGGGTGGCGAGCGTTGACCTCACCACACGGGTGCTCACTGCAGACGAAATCACCCGCTCGCGCATGATCACCCAACTCACAGCAAGCTTGTCCCAGGTTCAAGGGATCTCTTCAGCTCGGATTTCGGTGAACCAGAACGATTTGGTCATCACTCCTCTCGGCGAGGAGGGTCCCACTCTGGCCAGCGGCCGGGATCCACGCAGCGTGGTGTTTCGTGATCGGCGTTTTGGCTATGTCCAAGGAGGATCTGTCCAAGAAATTGAGGGCCTGTCCTCCGAGGTCGCGTCCCTTATCCCCCAGAGAGTCTTCTATTCGTCAGTGTTTGATCGAGCTCTCGCCACCAGAACCGATGGGCTCTGGAGTCTTGAACCAGGTCGAGAGCCCGTCATCATCGACCCCAGAGCTGACCTTGTTCGAGGGATCATCGATAACTGTGGTTTTGTGTGGTCAAGCACTAAGGAAGCATCCCCTGAGATGGCTCAGATCATCACCCCTGAGGGCGAAGTTGTTCCGTTGCCCCTCGAAATCGGCAGCAACTCTTCGTTAGTGTCTTTTGAGTTGGCACGAGACGACACCCGCTTGTTAGTGCTTGTTCAAACAGAGACGGGGGTGCGGGTGCTCCTGGGTGCTATCACCAGGGATGCCGACTGCCAGCCCGTGGCCCTCGGAGAGTTTGTGGAGTTAGGACCCGTCGATGGCACGGCTGTGGATGCCGCCTGGATTGATGACTCCCGACTTGCCGTGGTGGTGAAGGAAGAGTCAACCGGCAACGGGGAAGTGCTGGTGTTCAACGTGAGTGGGCAATCCTCCACCCTCGGTCGACCGCTGAGACCGGTCACCCTTGTCGGTGGGGTGGGCGGTGTTTCGGGGCTGCGCTTGCTGGCAGAGGATGGACTCATCTATCAGCCGCGAGGAAATGGCTGGCAGGCTACCGGCGAGCGCGCCAGCGTCCTGGCAACGCAGCGCTAGCAACTTTCCTGGGGATACCCATTTCCTGCATAGCCGAACAGGGCTACGCTGGCAGAACACCTCACGACAGGCGCTTCGCGTTTTATCTCTGAAGGAGGGTCCTATGGACATCACACTGGCAGCTCACGGAGTCGCAATCCCCGATCGATTCAAGGATTATGTCGACGAGAAATCGGACAAAGTCCTCGCGCTCGCGGAGCGAGCGCAGAACTTTCAGGTCAAAGTATCGAGA
>JAQBZV010000132.1 GCA_027728145.1 Actinomycetota bacterium
GCAAACGCTCGGAGTCGATGTAGTCGGTGGGGATTCTGGCATCCACCGGGAGCTCGAGTCTCAACTCGGTTTGACCGGGGGCCATATCGTCTCGGAACATCGAAATCGCTTCCCCGACCATTCGCAAATACAGGTCAAAGCCGACGCCTTGAATATGGCCGGCCTGCTCCGCACCCAGGAGGTTTCCCGCCCCCCGCATTTCGAGGTCTTTCATCGCAATCCGTGTTCCACCACCCAGATCCGTGGTGGAGGCCAGCGTGGCGAGACGGTCGTGGGCGTTCTCACCCATCGGAAGGTCATCGTCATAGAGCAGGTAGGCATAGCCTCGCTCGCGACCGCGCCCCACGCGACCCCGCAACTGGTGGAGTTGGGAGAGGCCATAGCGCTCCGCCCGGTCCACAATCAACGTGTTGGCGTTGGTGACATCGAGACCCGTTTCGATGATCGTGGTGGAAACCAACACGTCAAAGCGTCGCTCCCAGAAATCCACCATCACCTGCTCGAGCGCTGACTCCCCCATTTGCCCGTGGGCAATAGCGACCCGAGCCTCGGGAACAAGCTCCTGCACTCTGGCCGCCGCCTTGTTGATGCTGGACACCCGGTTGTGGACGAAGAACACTTGACCCTCTCGCAGGAGTTCGCGGCGGATCGCCGCGACCACCTGGGATTCGTTATAGGGGCCGACAAACGTCAAAATCGGATGGCGAGCCTCCGGAGGTGTTGCGAGAGTCGACATTTCCCGAATCCCGGTGACCGCCATCTCGAGCGTTCGAGGAATCGGTGTTGCCGACATGGCCAACACATCGACGTTGGTCTTCAGCGCTTTGAGGGAGTCTTTGTGCTCCACCCCGAAGCGTTGCTCCTCATCCACGACAACGAGCCCTAGGTCTTTGAACGTCACGTTCTTGCTCAGCAGACGATGGGTTCCAATGACGATGTCGACACTGCCATCGGCGAGTCCCGCCAGCACCGCTTTCGCTTCGGCGTCGGTTTGGAAGCGAGAGAGGGCCCGCATGTTGATCGGGAACGGGGCGTAGCGCTCCTGGAACGTTTCCATATGCTGCTTCACCAACAGGGTGGTGGGCGCTATCACCGCCACCTGCTTCTGGTCCTGGATTGCCTTGAACGCGGCCCTCACCGCAATCTCAGTTTTTCCAAACCCCACATCACCGGCGATGAGGCGATCCATCGGGATGGGTCGCTCCATGTCGGCCTTCACCTCGTCAATGGTGGTGAGCTGGTCGGGGGTCTCCATGAACGCAAACGCCTCCTCCAGCTCCCGCTGCCAGGGGGTGTCGGGTGAGAAGGCGAACCCGGGGGCTGCCATCCGTGCGGAGTAGAGCTTGACAAGATCCACGGCGAGCTCGCGCACAGCTTTGCGCGCTTTGCCCTTCGCGGAGGCCCAATCGGAGCCACCCATTTTGGATAGCGCTGGTGAATCGCTTCCGACATAGTGGCTGAGTTGGTCCAGCTGGTCGGTGGGGACATAGAGACGATCCGCTGGGCCACCACGCTTGCTGGGGGCGTATTCCAACACCACGAACTCGCGTTGGCTGGTCATGGCGTTTCGACCACCCGTAGAGATTTCTCTCGACACCAACTCCACAAAGCGCCCCACGCCGTGAGTGTCGTGCACGACATAGTCGCCAGCGGAGAGCTGCAGAGGGTCCACCACCCGGGTGCGCTTGGTCGCAAGCGTTCGACCGGTCCGAGGCGAAGCGCTCACGGCTTTGCCATAAAGCTCCTTTTCGGTAATCACGACCAGTTTCGAATCCGGGACCCAGAACCCCTCGTGCAGGACACCGCGCACCACACTGACAACACCGGGGCTTGGGGCACTGGTCAATTCCTCATCGATGCGATGAGGAATATCTCGCTCCCCCAACACTTGGGCGCTTCGCTCGACCAAACCGTGACCCGCTGCCACCACAATCACCGTGTCGCGGTCTCGAATACGGGTCGCAATGAACTCCCACACCTCTTCGCCCCCGGTGGTCACCAGGGGCAGACCCTGCAGGGCTGGTCGCAGATTGGTGACCTCACCGGTGTCGAGAGAATCCAGTGACACCCAGGTCCGAGGCGCCAGAGATTCCTTCAACTCCTGGTGGGTAAGGAATGAGCCCGCGTGGAGATCCACCGGAGCTTCGGAGCCATCGAGCGCTGCCACCTCCCACGCAGCCTGCAGGAACTCCCGGTTGGTCTCCAACAAGATGGCGGCTCGAGCCTGCACCTTCTGGGCCCCCACCTCGACAATCAGGGCATCCTCTGGCAACACACTCAGCGGTGGCACAAGGCCTGGAACCAGGAGTGGTTGGAGCGACTCCATACCCTCGGTGGGAATACCCTCGGAGATTTTTGCCAAGAGTTGTCCAAGGCCCGGGTATTCAGCACTGAGCTGCGAAGCACGAGCCCTCACGTTTGCGGTCAGGAGCATTTCTCGCACCGGCTCGAGAACCACCGGTCCCACCTCGTCGGGTAGCGACCGCTGATCAGCGACAGCAAAATAGTTCACCTGCTCGATCTCGGAGCCAAAGAAATCCAACCGAATGGGGTGTTCCGCCAATGGAGGGAAC
>JAQBZV010000133.1 GCA_027728145.1 Actinomycetota bacterium
ACCCTTGGGTGAATTGACACTCCAGTGGGTTGCTGAGGACTTTACGGATGACTCTCTCGCCCACCTGGGCGAGGAATGGGGAGGCGAGGACCGTGTCGATGACTGATGTAGGCAGAGACCTTGATCGCGAGCTCGAGGCCATCCTGATGGTGGCAGATGAACCCCAAAGCCTCGTCGCGTTGGCCAGCGCACTCGATGTTCCGCTCGCTGCGGTGAAGAGCGCTGTGCAGGGCTTGGTCGCTGATTACAACGGTGACTCCGGGGGGCCACAGCGCGGTTTTGAATTGCGGGAAGTCGGCGGAGGGTGGCGGCTCTATGTCCGCGAGGCCTACGACGAAGCAGTGGCGAAGCTAATCCAGGATCAGGTCCCCGCCAAGCTCTCGCAGGCAGCGCTGGAGACCTTGGCTGTTATCGCCTACAAGCAACCCGTCACGAGGGGGCATGTCTCCGCGATTCGCGCGGTAAACGTAGACACGGTGATTCGAACCTTGCTCGGGCGTGGACTGATTCGTGAGTCTCATACGGACCCAGAAACTGGGGCAATTTTCTATGAGACAACCCCCATGCTCCTGCAGGAGCTCGGTATTGAGTCTCTCGACCAGCTTCCCCCGCTGTCACCACTTCTCGATGATGGCGCCGAGGGTTTTGACGATGTCAGCTGACACGGAGGGCTCCAGGCAGCGTCTTCAGAAAGTTCTCTCCGCGGCAGGACATTTCTCGAGGCGCCGTGCAGAAATGTTGATGCAGGAGGGGCGCATCCGAATTAATGGCGAACTAGCGACCGAGATGGGAGTTCGCGTGGACCCGGATGTGGACGTGGTCAGCGTGGACGGGAAGGTAGTCCCTCTCAAGACTTCGGCGCTCTACATCATGCTCAATAAGCCCAAGGGTGTGGTGAGCACTCTGGCAGATGAGCAGGGCAGGCCCGACTTGGGTGCCTACGTGAAACAGATTGGCGAGCGTGTTGTCAACGTCGGGCGGTTGGATGCCGACACCACTGGTTTGCTCTTGATGACCAATGATGGTGACCTGGTCCATCGCCTGAGCCATCCGTCGTTTGAGGTGACGAAGGTTTACACCGCGACGGTGAAGGGGTCTCTGGATACCGCTGCACTGCGGAAACTGACCACAGGTGTGGAGCTCGAGGACGGTGTTACCGCAGCGGACAAGGCCAAAATTGTCGGGGAACCTCGCACGGGATCCAGCATTGTCGAACTTGTCCTGCACTCCGGCAAAAATCGAGTTATTCGACGCATGATGGAATCGGTGGGACACCCCGTGATTGACCTGCACAGAAAAGCCGTCGGGGGCCTCCACCTGGGAGGCCTGAAGCCTGGTACGTGGCGAGAGCTCAGTACGCTGGAGGTCAAGGACCTCTTGACCCTCGCCCACCGCGCAGATGCGCCCACCAAGGAGCCGAGCAATGACCGGGAAGACTAGCGCTCCGTTTTCCCACGTTCACATCGTGGGAACCGGACTACTGGGCACCAGTGCGGGGCTGGCTCTTCGTGAACGCGGCGTCACCGTCACACTGGAGGATGCTTCACCCTCGTCCCTGGCTCTCGCCGAGGATTATGGAGCAGGAGCGCGCCGCGGAGCGGGGGACCCGGAACCTGAGCTGGTCATGGTGGCCACCCCTCCCGATGTCGTTGCCGATGTGGTGATTCGGCAGTTAGAAGCTTTCCCTTCCGCACTGGTGATGGATGTGGCGAGCGTCAAAGCTGCGATTGCTCGTGATGTTTCGAGCGCGTCGAGTCATTCCGCGCGGTTTGTTCCCACTCACCCCATGGCCGGGAGAGAGCGGGGAGGGACGGTATCGGGCCGAAGCGATCTCTTCACAGCACGCCCCTGGGTTATTTGCCCGCAGGACTCTGATGCTCACACAGCAATCCGATCACTCGTTGTCAGTCTGGGAGCTCTGCCTCTGGAGATGTCTCCCGACGAGCACGACGACGCTGTTGCTCTGATGTCTCATGTTCCCCAGCTCATCTCCTCGTTAGCAGCAGCTCGGTTGCTTGGGGCGAGCGAGCTCGCTCTGGGCCTCGCCGGTGCGGGGGTTCGCGATGTCACGCGAATCGCGCAGAGTGATCCAGCTTTGTGGATTCAGATTGTGGCGGCGAACAGTGCCCCAATTGCGCAGCAACTGCGCAGTCTTCGGGACGACCTGGATACGGTTCTCGGTGCTCTGGACGAGGTGAACTCGGCCGGCTCCAAAAAGGTTTTGGCGGAAATCTTGAGTGCGGGAGTCAGTGGCGTGTCCAGGCTCCCGGGTAAGCACGGGACGTCAACAGCTTTTGCCTCGCTGATAGTGGTGATTGATGACAGCCCGGGTGAACTCGCACGGTTGTTGACCCAGTTGGGGGAGTGGGGTGTAAACCTCGAGGACCTCAGGCTCGAGCACTCTCCCGGAGCACAGGTCGGCTTTGCCGACCTCACCCTTGCTCCCGAGCTGGTGGCCGATGTTGAATCGCGGCTTCGCGACGCGGGTTGGCGCATTGCGGGTGAACGGGCGTGAGCGAAGTCATTGTTGTCGCCGTAGATGGGCCTGCGGGCAGCGGAAAGTCCA
>JAQBZV010000134.1 GCA_027728145.1 Actinomycetota bacterium
TCAGCCAAGGTCTCGTGCATCTCCGGAGAGATTGCGCCCATGCTCATGGCTCCGGTGGTGAAACGCCGGATGATGTCACCCGCTGGTTCGACCTCGTCCAAGGGAACAGGTGTTCGCTCAGCGGTTTTGAGAGCAAACAGACCTCGAAGAGTCATCAGCCTCTCGGCTTGGTCATCGACTGATTTCGTGTATTCACGGAAGATGTCGAATCGACCCGACCGCGTCGAGTGTTGGAGCTTGAACACTGTTTCGGGGTTGAAAAGGTGCGGAGGCCCCTCGCGGCGCCACTGATACTCTCCCCCCACGGCGAGCCGTTGGTGGGGGTTAGCGACAGCTGTTGCGGGGTAGGCGCTGCGGTGCCTCTCCCCGTTTTCCTCCGCCAATATGTCGAGACCCACACCGCCCAAGATGGTTGTGGTCCCGGTGAAATACTGGGCAACCAACTCTTCGCTGAGACCCACCGCTTCGAACGCTTGTGCTCCTGCATAGGAGGCAACAGTCGAAATCCCCATCTTGCTCATAATCTTCAGGACGCCCTTGCCCAGAGCCTTGATGACGTTGGCCACGGCCTTCTCAGGGGTGATGGTGTCGATGACACCTTGACGGACGAGGAGTTCAACGCTCTCCATTGCGAGATACGGGTTGACAGCGGAGGCACCAAAGCCAATCAGCAACGCAACGTGGTGCACCTCGCGGACGTCTCCTGTTTCCACAACAAGACCCGCCTGCATCCGCTTGTGACCACGGATGAGGTGGTGGTGGACGGCGGAGAGCATTAACAGAGACGGAATGGGGGCCAGGTCCTGGGTGGAGTCTCGATCACTGAGCACCACGAACTGGGCACCCGCATCCACCGCGCGGTCTGCTTCCTCGCACAGCTCGTCAAGTCGCTTCCGCAAACCCTCTGCGCCGTCGTCGGCTCGATAGAGCCCGGACAGAGTGACCGATGCTTTTTCTCCGTTGGGCAGACGGATGTGCTCAATCTTGGCTAGTTCGTCATTGTCGATGACGGGAAACTCGACTGATACCTGTGCGGCGTGCTCCGGTGTCGCGTCCAGCAGGTTCCGCTCAGGACCCAGGCCACAGGACATCGAGGTCACCACTTCCTCCCGGATGGAGTCCAGGGGCGGATTTGTCACCTGAGCAAACTGCTGGGAGAAGTAATCAAAGAGCAGTCTTGGCCGGTCAGAGATGGCAGCGATCGGCGTGTCAGACCCCATTGCTCCAAGAGGCTCTGCACCGTGTTGACCCATGGGGGCAAGCAGCACTCGCACTTCTTCTTCGGTGTATCCAAAGGTCCGCTGACGCCGGGTAATGGAGGCCGGTGTGTGAACGATGTGCTCACGCTCGGGAAGCTTTTCCAGCTCGATTCGCTGGTTTCTCACCCAGTCGCCCCAGGGTTCTTTGTGCGCGAGCTGCTGTTTCAATTCGTGGTCCTCGATGAGGCGACCTTCGACCGTGTCAGCGAGCAACATTGACCCAGGCCGCAGGCGGCCCTTGCGAACCACAGTGGAGGGATCGACATCCAGCACACCGATCTCGCTCGCGAGGATGATGAGGCCGTCGGAGGTGATGACATAACGCCCAGGGCGCAAACCGTTGCGGTCAAGGGTCGCACCGACCAACGAACCGTCGGTGAACACGAGCGCCGCGGGACCATCCCAGGGCTCCATCAAATTGGAGTGGTACTCATAAAAGTCCCGGACAGAGGGGTCCATATCGGACTGGTTTTCCCAAGCCTCGGGAACCATCATCATGACGGCGTGGGGAAGGCTGCGGCCCGCAAGAGTAAGCAGTTCCACGGTCTCGTCAAACGAGGCAGAGTCCGAGCCGCCCTCGCTCACGATGGGGAACAGTGGAGACAGGTCTCCCAAAATGTCGGAGTGCATTTGCGACTGACGGGCTCGCATCCAATTTCGGTTGGCGCGAATGGTGTTGATCTCACCGTTGTGTGCGATGAACCGGAATGGCTGCGCGAGGGGCCACGACGGGAAAGTGTTGGTGGAATACCGAGAGTGAACCAGGGCCAGCGTTGACTGGAATCTCTCATCACTCAGGTCAGGGAAGAAGGGTTCGAGCTGGAGGGTTGTCACCATGCCCTTGTAGACGAGGGTTCGACAGGACAGCGAGGGAAAGTAAGAGCCCAGTTCTCGTTCAGCACGCTTCCTGAGACGGAACGTCAATCGGTCAAGGTCAATCCCTGCGAGGTGCTGACCTTTCTCTGTGCGGGCGGTGGAGGCCACGAAGAGTTGTTCGAACGCGGGCATGGCGGCGCGCGCGAGGTCTCCGACAACATCCGGGCTGTGGGGAACCGAGCGCCATCCCAGAACTTCCAGGCCCTCTTCGACAGCAAGTGCGGCAATTGCCACTTTCTCGGCGTCCCTGGCGTCGGAGTCGAGCGGTAAGAACGCCATCCCGACGGCGTAACTCCCCTTGGCTGGCAGGGAAAAGTCGACGACCTCAGTAAAAAACAGATGAGGAATCTGCGTGATGATTCCGGCGCCATCGCCGGTCCCTGCGTCAGAGCCCACGGCTCCACGGTGCTCCAGATTCCGCAGGGCCT
>JAQBZV010000135.1 GCA_027728145.1 Actinomycetota bacterium
TCGGCTGCCGCCCTGTCTTCCATCGTTAAGTCCTACGACGTTCGGGGGCTGGTGGACTCTGAGCTCACCCCCAGTGTTGTGAAGGCGCTCGGTGCTGCATTTGTGGACGTGATTGTCGGCTCGGGTAACCAACTGGTGCTCGGCCACGACATGCGTGAGTCCTCACCCGTCTTGGCCGGCGCGTTTATCGAGGGAGCACACTCTGCTGGCGCTTCGGTGATCTCCATCGGGTTGTGCTCGACGGACATGGTGTATTTCGCCTCGGGGACCAAAGACGTTCCTTCGGTGATGTTCACCGCAAGTCACAACCCGGCAACGTATAACGGGCTTAAGTTCTCGAGGCGAAAAGCCCAGGGTGTGAGCATGAACACTGGTCTTGCCGAGATTCGAGACCGTGCTCTCCAATATCTCTCGGGTGAGGCCGAATACGGATCATCCTCCGGCGAAGTTATTCACGAGGACTTGCTCGCCGATTACGCCGCCTACCTACGCAGTTTGGTGTCTTTGGACTCGATACGACCCCTTCGCGTGGTGGTGGATGCAGCAAACGGTATGGCTGGTCACACGGTTCCTGCGGTGCTCCAGGTGGCCGCTGGCCTTGAGGCTCTGCCTTTGGAGGTTATTCCTCTGTATTTCGAGCTCGATGGTTCGTTCCCGAACCACGAAGCCAATCCTCTGGAGCCAGCAAACCTGGTGGACCTGCAACGTGCGGTGAGTGAACGAGGCGCCGACATCGGGTTGGCTTTTGATGGCGATGCTGACCGGTGCTTCGTGGTGGATAACCTCGGAAACCCCGTCACGCCCAGTGCGGTGGCGGCTATGGTGGCGAAGCGCGAGATTCTTCGGGTGCGAGACTCTGGAGAAACCGGGGACATCACCGTTATCCATAACCTGATTTGCTCAAAAACTGTCGCTGAGGTGATTGTCGAAAACGGGGGGACACCGCTTCGCACCCAGGTGGGGCACTCCTTCATCAAAGACACCATGCGTGACTCGGGAGCGGTCTTTGGGGGAGAACACTCTGCGCACTACTATTTCCGTGATTTCTGGGGCGCAGACAACGGCATGTTGGCGGCCCTTCACGTGCTCTCGGAGCTCGGGCACTCAGATCGAGCTTTGTCTGACCTGGTCTCGGAGTACTCCCGATACGCAGAGTCCGGGGAAATCAACTCGGTGGTTGCGGATCAAACTGCCGCCCACGCTGCGGTTCGCGACGCGTGGGACGATCGGGGTGAGACTGACCATCTTGACGGTCTGACTGTTCGGGGAACTACCGAGGGTGAGTTCTGGTGGTTTAACGTGCGAGCCTCTAATACGGAGCCCCTTCTGCGGCTGAATGTGGAGGCAGAGACCACACAGCTCATGGAATCCGTGCGGGACGAAGTCCTGGCAATTATCCGCAGGTAGTGTCTTTTTCGATTCACTGCGTATGTCCAGCAAAATACCTGTCAGAATATGGGAATGCTAACTGCCACCCCACTCCAATACCGTGTTGCTGACCTCGCGCTTGCTGAGGCAGGTCGCCACCAAATTCGACTTGCTGAGCACGAGATGCCAGGCCTCATGGCCATTCGCGAAGAATTTGGACCCCACCAGCCCCTGAAGGGCGCTCGCATTGCCGGTTCACTGCACATGACGGTGCAGACCGCAGTGTTGATCGAGACTCTCGTTGCTCTCGGTGCTGATGTTCGCTGGGCCAGTTGCAACATTTTCTCCACCCAGGACGACGCGGCAGCAGCCATCGTCGTGGGGCGTGGAACTCCTGAAGACCCCCAAGGAACCCCAGTCTTTGCCTGGAAGGGCGAAACCCTCGAGGAGTACTGGTGGTGCACCGAGCAGATTTTTGACTGGAGTGCCCTCGGTCACTCCGGCCCCAACATGATCCTCGATGACGGCGGCGATGCCACCATGCTCGTCCACAAGGGTGTTGAATTCGAGAAGGCTGGCGCTGTTCCTCAGCCAGCAGCCGGTGACCCTGCCGAGTGGAAGGTCGTTCTGGAGGTTCTTCGTAAGAATCTCTCCGACAGCCCCGGAAAGTTCACTGAGATTGCCCAGGAGATCAAGGGTGTCACGGAGGAGACCACAACCGGTGTTCACCGCTTGTATGAGTTCTTCAAAGAGGGCAAGCTTCTGTTCCCCGCTATCAACGTCAACGACTCCGTCACGAAGTCGAAGTTCGACAATAAGTACGGCGTCCGTCACTCACTGATTGACGGCTTGAACCGTGCTACTGACACCTTCATGAGTGGCAAGGTCACCTTTGTCTGTGGTTATGGAGATGTGGGCAAGGGATCTGCTGAGTCACTCCGGGGACAAGGCGCCCGAGTGATTGTGTCCGAAATCGACCCCATCTTGGCCCTGCAGGCCGCCATGGATGGCTACCAGGTTGCCCGTCTCGAGTCGGTCATCGACAAGGTCGATGTCTTGGTGACTGCGACTGGAAACTTCGGTGTGGTGACCGTTGACCACTTGCTGGCGCTTAAGCACCAAGCAATTGTGGCCAACGTGGGACACTTCGACAACGAAATCGACATGGAGGGCCTTGAGTCG
>JAQBZV010000136.1 GCA_027728145.1 Actinomycetota bacterium
GCGAGTGGCTACCTCCAAAAATCTGACACCTGGGACAACAACAGCTGGACGTTAATGGTGCGCGGCGAACCCGAATGGGTTCAGCCGCCCGGCTGGTTTTTGTCCAGCACCGACTTGCTTCGCCAGGGGCTTCTGGATCGGTCGGTGAACTTAGACGGAGACGGTGGGCGACTGCTGCCAGGCCTTGCCATTGGCGACACCAGTGCGGTGGATCGTGGACTGGTGCAGGCGATGCGAGACACCTCGCTGAGTCACCTCGTGGCGGTGTCGGGAGCAAACTGCGCGGTGGTGGTGGGGATCGTCGTGGGGCTGATTTCTCTCTTTCGCGGCGGAGTGTGGGCAAAGCTCATCGGTGGCACGCTGGCTTTGGCGGGGTTTGTGGTGTTGGTCACCCCTGAGCCCAGCATCATCCGAGCCGCCATCATGGCCGTCATTGTTTTGGTTTTTCTTGCGCTGGATAAACCTATGAAGGGAATCCCTGTCCTGGGGATGACTGTGCTGATTATTCTTGCGGCAAACCCGTGGATGGCGCTCGACTTTGCGTTTGCTCTCTCGGTTCTGGCGTCTGGCGGAATACTGCTTTTGGTGGGGCCGCTGAGCGACCTACTCAGCACCGTGGCGCCTCGATGGTTGGCAGTGGTGCTAGCCATACCCATTGCGGCGCAGGTGGCCTGCCAGCCGGTGTTGATACTGCTGAACCCGGTTGTTCCGGTGTGGTCCGTGGTGGCTAACGCACTGGCGGCACCTGCTGCCCCCGTTGCCACCATCCTCGGAATGCTCGTCTGCGTCACAGGACCACTCCTTCCTCCCGTGGCTGACGCTCTTGCCTGGGCAGCGTGGTGGCCCTCAGCGTTCATTGCCTTTCTTGGCCGGTTCTTTGCCTCTCTCCCTCTCGTGACGGTGCCCTTCGCGTCGGGGCTTCCCGGAGTCTTGTTGATGGTGGGGGTGGCGTGGGGCGCGGTCTCGTTCCTCCTCCTGCGACATCCCGCGCAGCGGCGCTGGCGACGGCTGAGCGGAGCAATCGCGCTGTTGTCGATCGTGACCGTGTGGCTGGGTTATTTTCTTCCCGGGACACTGGCGGCAGCCTCTGTGCCGAAAGACTGGGTTATCGCTCAATGCGATGTGGGCCAAGGGGATGCCCTCCTGTTTCGAAGTGAAGACAGAACTGTCCTCATCGACACCGGCAAGTATCCCGAAAAGCTCAGCAGCTGCCTCAGTTTTTTGGGAGTTCGCCACCTCGATCTCGCCATCATCAGTCACTTTGACTCTGATCATGTGGGGGCCTGGCCGGTTATTGCCGATCGAGTCGACCAGGTGTGGGTGGGGCCGGTCCTCGAGGACGACCACCTGGATATCACCACCGCACTGGCCTCGGCGGGCGCCACTGTCCTTGAGGTGAGTGCGGGGACCCGGCTCGATGTCGGTGATTACCGGCTCCGCGTTGTTTGGCCCTACTCCGACTCGTTTGCCAAGCCCGGCAATGACTCCAGTGTGGTGGTGGCACTGGAACCCACCTCGCAGTGCGCGCAGTGCGTCAGTGCCCTGTTTTTGGGTGACCTGGGAGAGCAGCCTCAGCGCATTCTGATGGGTCGGGAAAACTTTGGAGCACTCGATGTGGTGAAGGTCAGCCACCATGGATCGAGAGACCAATACGACGGCCTCTACCGAAAGGTTCAGGCCGAGCTCGGCCTCATTGGGGTGGGGGAGGAGAACACCTATGGTCACCCGACGAGGGGAGTGCTGGATATCCTCGAGGCGTCAGGGACTCTCCCCCTTCGCTCTGACCTTCAGGGAATTGTGACGGTGAGTGTGAACGGGGATGGACGCCTCGTGGTCTGGAGCGAAAGATAGGCCCGCTCTCAGTAGTCTGGGAGTGCAGAGCACGAGAGGGGCATCATGGCGGGACAGAGCTCACCGGTTGTGCCCTGGCACGGGATTCGAGAGACCTCTGTCGTTCTTCTCACGGGCACGGAATCATTCCTGGCTGATCGGGCTCTTCGAATTCTGACCGACCGAATGAAGTCCAGCGACGCCGGTGTGGAAATCAACGACTTGGATGCCGCTGATTACCAGCAGGGGGACCTCCTTCAACTGGCAAGCCCCAGTTTGTTCGGTGAGCCGAGACTCCTGCGAGTCCAGGCTGTCGAGAAATGCAACGATGCATTCCTCGAAGACGCTCTGTCCTACCTGAGCGCTCCCGAAGCTGATGTGGTCGTCGTGTTGCGCCATGGCGGCGGAAATCGGGGCAAGAAACTTCTCGATGCCATTAAGTCGGCGGGAGCCGCAGCATTGGTGGTCGAGTGCAAAGAGATTAAGAAAGACGCGGAGCGCGTCACGTTTGTCCAGCAGGAATTTCAGCGCCATGGAGTAACCATCGAGCCTCGAGCAGTTCGTGCGCTGGTCGATGCGTTCAGCACTGACCTGGCCGAACTTGCTTCGGCCTGCTCCCAGCTGATTACCGATGTGGGGGGTGCTGGAATCACCGCTGCCACTGTGGAGCGCTACTACGGGGGACGAGTCGAAGCAACGACATTCCAGATTGCG
>JAQBZV010000137.1 GCA_027728145.1 Actinomycetota bacterium
TCAGCTAACCGATCTCGCCACTGACGCCTTGCAAGCGCCGACGGTCTTGGAAGCCGAGGCAGACCTGCAGCGAGCCCAGGGCATCATCGGATATCGGGCGTTCACCGGTAACGACGAGATTCTGGTGTTCAGCACCGGGCGTTTGCCCGCGACGGCTATCGCTCCCCGGTTGGAATCAGTCCTTGAAGGGTTTAGCTCCATGCGACTGGCGAACGTGGTGGCAGTTCCGCTCACCGCCCCCGCTACCGAAACCCTCCCCGGGATTACCACGATTCCCCAAAGCCGGGAATGGCAAAACTTTGTGGGCGCACTGAAGGACCTGTGGTCGAGTGACGTTGCTTTTGCGACCATCGCGGCAGATCCCGGCCAAGCAGTGTTCACTCGCTGGAACAGGTATCAGGCTCTCCTTTCTTCCACCTGGAGTGATAACCCCAACGGTCTGACAAGTGAATGGGAAAGAGCCCAAAGCGAATCCCGCGATTTCCAGAACTCCGTCCGAGTGGAGCAGGGCAGCGCGATTACCGTGCTTAGCGACCAAACCCAGTTACCTGTGACCATCAATAACGACTTAGCGTCATCCGTGGTCGTCTCGCTTGAAGTTCGACCCACCACCGGAATTCTCGCAGTCGAGCAACCCCTCACCCGTGTTGAAATCGAGCCAGAATCGGCCACTCGGGTGTTCATCCCGGTTCAGTCACTCGCAAACGGAACCGTCGCCGTGGAGTTCACCCTGTTTTCCGCCAGCGGCCAACCCGTGGGTGAGGTGGTGACGATCCCGGTGACTATTCGAGCAGGCTGGGAGGGCGTGATTAGCATTACCCTCGCCGCCCTGGTGGGCGGAGTCTTTACGTTTGGGCTGATTCGCGCGATTCAGCGTCGCCGTTCCCTGGTGGAGGGTGCCAATGAGTAAACCCCGCGAGGAACCTCGCTCACTCGGCAGATCCAGCATGATCCTTGCCTCGGGGACTGTGGTGTCCCGGGTCCTGGGGTTCATTAGCGCCATCATCCTCGCGCGAACGCTCGGCACAGTCGGTGCCGGTGCTGACACCTTCGCGCTGGCTAACCAACTACCCAACAACATCTACGCCATCGTCGCCGGCGGGGTCCTCAGCGCGGTTCTCGTCCCCCACATTGTGAAAGCCGGGCTCGACAAGGACGGTGGGCAAAGCTTCGTCAACAAAATCGTGACTCTCGGGTTTGTCATCTTCCTCGCCGTGGCGATTCTTGCGACACTCCTCGCACCTGCGCTCGTCGCCCTCTACTCCCAGAGCGGGGGCGCGGGTGGTCGCGGATTCAGTGCTGAAGAAGTCGCGTTGGCGGTCGCCTTCGCCTACTGGTGCTTACCGCAGGTGCTGTTTTATGCGCTCTACAGTCTGCTGAGTGAAGTGCTGAACGCCCGCAAGGTCTTTGGCCCCTTCACCTGGGCTCCAGCACTCAACAACATCGTCGCGATGGCAGGCCTTGTGGCCTTCAGTGTTCTTTTCCCCGGTGTTAACACCGCAGATGCGCTGGAGTGGACGCCGGCTATGGTCACCGTCTTGGCTGGGTCCGCAACCGCGGGTGTGGCGGCACAAGCCCTGATTCTCTTTCTCTTTTGGCGAAAAGCCGGTCTCACCTTCCGTGCAGACTTCCGCTGGCGAGGAGTGGGGCTCGGGCGCACCGGTCGGGCAGTCTCGTGGATGTTCGGCATGATTCTCGTGGCGCAAATTGCCGGTGTCGTGCAGGCCAATGTTGCCTCGCTCGCCGCGGGAGGGGACGCTCCGAGCCTTGCGATCCTCCGTTTCTCCTGGTTGATCTTCATGCTTCCGCACTCGGTGGTTGCTGTCTCCCTGGCAACCGCCTACTTCACACGAATGTCCACCCACGCGCGTGACGGAAATCTCTCAGCCGTTCGCTCAGACTTTCTGGAATCAGTGTCCCGAATCGGGTTTTTTATGGTCCTCGCCAGTGCTGGCCTGATCGTCGTGTCCCTACCCTTCGCCCGCCAGTTTGGGGGAGAACCTGACTCGATCCGCGCGATGGCGCTGGTGATTGCTCTGTACTCTCTCGGTCTGGTCGCCTTCAGTGTTCTCTTTGTGGTTCAACGGGTGTTTTATGCCCTGGAGGACACCCGGACACCGTTCTTCCTTCAGGTGGTGCAGGCCACACTCTTCATTGCTCTTGCCCTCGCCGTTGCCACCCTGCCTTTGGGACAGATTGCCTGGGGTCTTGCTCTCTCCGCCAGCATTGCGGGAGGCATCCAGACGTTGGTGGCCCTCGTAGTCCTTCGGCGCAAGCTTGGGGGATTGAGCCTGAAGCCACTCATCGTCAACTTCGCCAAGTTTTTCCTCGCAGCACTCCCCGCCAGTGCTGCGGGTCTGGGTCTTCTCCTGGGGTGGGGCGGCGCTGACGGTGGCGCATACTTGAGCGAACCAGCCCTCTGGTCCGGGTTTGTCATGGTGGGAATCACCCTCGCGATGGTCCTCGTCTATGGAGCAGTTTCTTTGCTTCTCAGAAGTGAGGACGTTCGCGCGGTGTGGGACCCCGTACTTCG
>JAQBZV010000138.1 GCA_027728145.1 Actinomycetota bacterium
TCTGCAAGAGATCTTCGCGGTTGGCCATGGCCATTGCTTCACTGCCGATGCCCAGAGCCGCCCGGGCTGGGTGGTCGGCGGCGACAATCATCAGCTTTCCATCAACGCCGAGAAGATCGCGGCGCTGACGGTTCTTCAGCGCTCCGGCAACAGCACTGGGGTTCTTCGCCCGCGTATCCCGCAGAGCCTGAAAATCAAGATCAGACATGGGCTGCCTCCAGTGCTTCGTGTACTTCGTGTTCAAAGGGCATAGCAGTGGAGCATTCCAAGCGGCCCGCCACAATGGCTCCGGCTGCGTTGGCGAAGCGAAGCATTGTCTCGAGGTCCCAGCCGGAGAGAAGCCCGTGGCAGAACGCTCCACCAAACGCGTCACCGGCTCCCAAACCATTCACCACGTCCACTGCAAAAGGAGCGACTTCGACTCTCTCACTGGCGGTCTTCGCCAGCACGCCCTTTGGGCCCTGTTTCACGACGGCAATTTCGACTCCGCGCTCCAGGAGGGCATCAGCGGCTAGGTCCGGATTGGTTTCTCCCACCGCAATCTCACATTCCTCGGAATTGCCGATAGCGACGGTCACCCCCGCGAGCGCCTGAGACACCTGCTCGGTTGCCTCTGCCGGGGAGTTCCACAGTTCTGCTCGGTAGTCCAGGTCAAGAATGGTGTGAGCGGCACGACCGCGAACCGCCAGCGCGTGATGGTGGGCGGCCCGACTGGGTTCGCGGGTGAGCCCCGTGACGGTCAGCCAGAAGATTGAAGCGTCGGTGATGGCGTCCTCATCCAGCTCACCTGCCTCAATCATGAGATCGGGTGCCACCGGGTCGCGGTAGAAGTACAGCGGGAAGTTATCGGGTGGGAAAATCTCGCACAACACCAGCGGGGTTTTCAGTCCCGCCACGTCCTCCACATAGCGCGAGCTCACTCCCAAGCGCTCCAGCTCGGTGCGAATAAAGCGCCCGAGGGGGTCAGGTCCGGTCCTGGTGATGACAGCGGAGGAGCGCCCGTAGCGGGCAGCCGCTACCGCAACGTTGGTGGGCGATCCGCCCAAGAACTTGCCGAAACTGGTGACCTCTTCGAGGCCGACTCCGATTTGCAGAGGGTAGATGTCGATGCCGACACGACCCATCGTCAGCACGTCACAGTGCTCGGCGGGTGTGGGATTAGGCATGGTCGTTCACTTCGCTGATCGGGATACCCTCATCGTACTTTGTATTAACAAATTCTGCTACCGGCCAGAGACCGCCACCGTAGTCCCCGTGGCCGCCGATTCAGTCGCGGCGTTAGCCAACACCAGGGCCATGCGGCCATCCTCGAACGTCGGTGAGTTGGACTCCTCGCCGTGGATTTTCTTCACAAACTCGTCCAATTCATTGCGGTAGGAGTCCATGTAGCGCTCGAGGAAGAAGTTTTGGTAGGGGCCCTTCGCCTCCACATGACTCGAGGTGTAGTGGGTGACGTTCGTGTCGGTGATGTTTTCCACCCGCATCATCCCCTCGGACCCAAAGGCCTCCAGCCTTTGGTCAAACCCGTGGGCAGCGTGGCGGGAATTACTAATCAACACCAACTCGTCGTTACTGCCGCGAAGTGCCACTGCGGTGGCGTCGTAGTCTCCCAGGCCCTTGATGTCCTTGGAGAACTGGTTGAAGCCTTGAGCGCTCACCGACACAATCTCGGGCACAAAATACCGAGCCATGTCGAAATCGTGGATGGTCATGTCTCGGAAGATTCCCCCGGAAACAGCAAGGTAGTCCGTCGAGGCGGGGGCGGGGTCGCGACTGGTGATGAGCAGTTGCTCGAGTGTGCCGATGTGGCCGGCTTTCACTCGTGCCCGCAGATCAGCAAAGTGCGGGTCAAATCGACGATTAAAGCCCAACGCAATCGGAACACTGGTCGAGTTGGCTTTGTCACGCAGAGTGTCCACACGCTGGATGTCGAGATCAATGGGCTTTTCACACAGCGCCGGAATACCCGCATCGATGGCCTTCTCGATTAAGTCGATGTGCGTGGAGGTGGGGGAGGCAATGATGAGCATGTCCACATCCCCTGCGGAGAAGAGCTCGTCGGGGTTGTCCGTCGCGGTGCCACCAAAACTCTTGGCGGTGGTCTTTGCCCCCTCGGCAAACACGTCGGCGACGCGGTGCAGGGTCGTCCCCGGATGACTCACCACACTCATCGCGTGAACCTGGCCGATGCGGCCGGTGCCAATGAGTCCCACTCGAAGCGGCGCTGCCATGAGGTCTCCCTAGATGTTTTGTCCTGACAAAGTCGTGGCACCATCATGGCAGATTTTGCCCCCGTATGGAGGTCCACAAATCACTCTCCCTGGCCCCACCGGTACCCTTCTGTGGTGAGGGTTATCAGTCGAGGGGGCACCAGGGTTCTGGGGGTTCTGCTGGGACTTACTCTCGGGCTCACCTCCTGCACCCTGCCGACTCCGGCGGCGCCGGCCACACCGGAGCGAGTGGTCCTCGAACTCGAGCCACGACCGGCTCCCGAGCCCGTTCCCGAGG
>JAQBZV010000139.1 GCA_027728145.1 Actinomycetota bacterium
CCCCGCCACGACAAGCGCCAATGCGTGGTTTGTTCCGACCTCTGGTGACAGTGCTTCCGTGGTCATCATGGGCAGTGGGTTGGGTCTCGACAGGGAACAGTTTGATGTCTCAGGGGCCTGGGGCATGGCGCCTGCCGTGGGAAGCCCGGACCCTGGAACAGCGCAGGCTTTCGCTTTAGACCAGGTGATAGCCAAAGGGTGGGACCAGAGTGAATACAGCTGCCTCGTGGCGCTCTGGCAGAAGGAATCCGGGTGGAATCACTTTGCTCTGAATCGAAGCTCCGGGGCCTATGGCATTCCCCAATCGCTACCCGGCGAGAAGATGGCGAGTGCGGGAGCGGATTGGGCAACAAACCCGGAAACTCAGATTCGCTGGGGGTTGGGCTACATCGAGGGTCGCTACGGTCAGCCGTGTGCCGCCTGGGCCCATTCCCAGCAGAAGAACTGGTACTAGTCATGCCCCGCAGCAACCGGCCCAAGAAACAGAAGCGTCAGGACGCTGAGCCACTGGACATGGAGCGTTTGACCACGGGCTTTCGGCGCTCAGAGACTAAGCGTGGGTACACCTACATGGTGCAACCCATTGGGGCGTCAAAAGCACTGAAGGAATACACCTGTCCGGGATGCAACATCACTATCGAGCCCGGTGTTGATCACCTGGTGGCGTGGAAGCAGGATGGCATCATGGGCGACGCCCATGACGTGTCTGAGCGACGCCACTGGCACAAGCACTGCTGGAGAATTTTTTGACCACCCCCATCACGTCCACCACCGTTCTCCCGGCCCGCAGACACGACACGAGTTTTGACACCTCGGATGGCCTGACCCTGGTGGGGGAGGTTGCTTGGCCCCTCAACCACCCTCCGATGGCGACCGCCCTGTTTCTTCACCCTCTCCCCACCGCCGGGGGTTTCATGGATTCCCACGTAATTCGAAAAGCGTCCTGGCGCCTGCCGGCACTCGCCGATATCGCCGTTTTCCGCTTCAATTTCCGGGGTGTCACCTCACCGCGCGGAACATCGGAAGGCCAGTTTGGTGAGGGCATTCAGGAGAAACACGACCTGGACGCGGCTCTCGCAGAATCCGAGCGCTTAGGCCTTCCCGCCCCGTGGCTGATCGGCTGGTCCTTTGGCACAGAGGTAATTCTCAAGCACGCCAGGGCCCTTGTGGACCGCATTGCAGGGGTCATTCTTCTCTCGCCACCACTGCATCGGACGTCGGCTGAAGAGGTGGCGGCCTGGAGTGATGCCCCGGTTCCCGTGGTGGCGCTGATTCCCGAGTTTGACGATTTCCTCCCGCCGAAGGATGCGACGGCGGGTTTTGCTCCCGCTCCGAAGATCGAGTTGGTGATGGCCGATGGAGCCAAACATTTGTGGGTGGGGGAGACCCAAACGCGGTGTGTGCTGAACGAGATTACGAAGCGGCTGAATCCTGACGCTGCGCCACTGCCCGAGGCTTGGAGCGTTTAGCGGCGGCAGCCTTCTTGGCCGGCTCAGGGGCCGCCACTGCCGCTCCGACGATGGCCCGAAGCGATTCGACATACTCGGCGATGGTGTCGCGTTCTGAGCGAAGCTCGGCAAGACGACGTTCCGCAGCCGCCACACGATTGGTTGCCTCGACCTCGGCGGCAGCCATGATTTCCCGAGCCTTTGTCTCCGCAGCTGCGACAACCTCTTGAGCCTTCTTCTGAGCTGAGAGTTTTCCCTCTCGGTTTGCGGTGTCGATGGCTTCGGTAATTTTCTTGTGTTCGGTCCGCAGGGCGCTCACTCGGGACTTCGTCTCGGCGAGCTGGCTCTCCGCTTCCTTCAGGAACCTATTGTTGAGCTCCACAGCTTTCTGGTGTGCATCGAGAAGTTCCCGCTCCGCTTCAGCGCGCCGAGCAGTGAGTTCCGCGTCGAGATCCGCTCGCGCCTGTTCGGCAGCGTGGGCAAGCTTCTCCGCCTGCTTCTCATTGTCATGGCTAAGGCGGGCCGTGGTTTCAGCAACCTCGTGTTCGAGGTTTGTCTTGGCCAGCGCCGCTTCCTCCTGGATCCGCTTCAGAGTCAGTTCATGGCTTGCCCGCTCAGCCTGGACCTCTTTCATGAGCTCGGAGGCCTGCTCGCGAGCTTGGTTCAGCTCTCGCTCGGCAACAACCTTGAGTTCTGCGATCTCTCGCTTGACCTCGGTGCGGAGCGCGTCACTTTCCCGTTTTGCTGACGCGCGCATTTTGGCTGACTCGGTGGCCACCGCGCCCCGAATCGCGGAGGCTTCCTCCACAGCGGCATCAGTCAGACGCTTGGCCTGTTCGGTCGCCTCCTGCACAAGTTTCTCGGCCTTCTCCTGCGCACCCTCGAGGGTGTTGGTGGCGCGGTTGGCGGCATCGGTCGTGATTCGCTCAGCTTCGCGCTGAGCCGCTTCGCTGAGGTTTTGCGCTTCCAGCTTTGCGTTACTGATCATCCTCTCGGAATCAATATCGGCTTGGCCGATGATGCGGGGGGACTGTTCCTCCGCGATGCGGAGAATGG